>JABMOQ010000064.1 GCA_013204045.1 Rhodospirillaceae bacterium
CTGGATGTGGTTGAAGGCATGCAGTTCGATCGCGGCTATACCTCGCCCTATTTTGTCACCAATGCCGACAAGATGACCTGCGAGATGGAGAACCCCTTCATCCTCATCCACGAAGCAAAACTCTCCACCCTGCAGCCGCTGCTGCCGGTACTGGAAGCCATTGTTCAGTCTTCGCGGCCGCTGTTGATCATTGCCGAAGACATTGAAGGCGAAGCCCTGGCCACCCTGGTCGTCAACAAGCTGCGTGGTGGCCTGAAAGTCGCCGCCGTCAAGGCTCCCGGCTTCGGTGATCGCCGCAAAGCGATGCTTGAGGATATTTCAATCCTGACCAACGGCCAGGTGATCAGTGAAGACCTTGGCATCAAGCTTGAAGGTGTCACCCTTGACATGCTCGGCACCGCCAAGAAGGTCGTCATCACCAAGGAAGACACGACCATCATCGAAGGCGCCGGCGGCAAGAAGGACATCATGTCCCGTTGCAAGCAGATCCGTGCCCAGATCGACGAAACTTCGTCCGATTATGACAAGGAAAAACTGCAGGAACGTCTGGCCAAGCTGGCCGGCGGTGTTGCCGTTCTGCGTGTCGGTGGTGCCACCGAGGTCGAGGTCAAGGAACGCAAGGACCGCGTCGACGACGCGTTGCATGCGACCCGCGCCGCAGTCGAAGAAGGCGTGGTTCCGGGTGGCGGCGTCGCTCTTTTGTACGCGATCAAGGCACTGACCAAGCTGGAAGGCGATAACGCCGATCAGAAGGTTGGCGTCAACATTGTTCGCCGCGCCCTGGAAGCACCGCTTCGCCAGATCGCCGAAAACGCCGGTGTCGATGGCGCCGTGGTTGCCGGCAAGCTGCTTGAAGGCAAGGGTGGAGCCCTCGGCTTCGATGCCCAGACCGGCAAGTATGTCGACATGATCAAGGCCGGCATCATCGATCCGGCCAAGGTCGTCCGCACGGCCCTGCAGGATGCGGCTTCCATCGCCGGCCTGCTGGTCACCACCGAAGCCATGGTTGCTGATGCACCCGCCAAGGACGAGGGCGGTGCCCCCGACATGGGCGGCATGGGCGGCATGGGCGGTATGGGCGGCGGCATGGGCGGCGGCATGGGCTTCTAAGCCACCGACCACACGCTACAGACCATCAGACGGGGTCGTGTCCATTGGACGCGGCCCCGTTTTTTATTGCCTATCGTTAATTGGCGGCGGAGGAATCGAGCTTCTTCCTTCTGAGCATGTTGGCCAAGGCCATTTCGGAACGGGATTCCTGGGTGCCGCGCAACACATTCAGAACCATTTTAAAGGGCCGTAACGGACGCCGCAGCCATGCCGAACTGTAGAACAGGGCAACGCCAATCCAGCGCAACACCTTCAGTTTTTTATCACTGAAGTTGTGGCTGTAGGAAACGGTCCTTGATGCATCGGCGTAGGAACGAAGGCTGTCGTAATATTTATCATCCAGCACCAGGTTCTTTTCCGCAGAAATTTCTTCAAACAATTCGGATCCCGGGTAGGGGGAAAAGGCCCAGACACTAATGTCATAGGCGCCGGCCATCCCCATGCGGATAATGAAATAGTAACTTTCAAAAACCTCGCGAAGGGTTTCTCCCGGAAACCCGAAAATGATATTGCACTTGACGTTCATTCCTTGGGAAAAACTGCTGACGATTGACGCAACAACGGAATCGGTGGTGATTTTCTTTTTTATGCGCGCCAGCACGGCAGGCGAGCCGCTTTCCGGTGAATAGGAAAGATTACGGCAACCGGATTTATAGAGAAGGCCGGCGACTTCATCGTCAATGGCTTCCGATCGGGTGCCACTCGGCAACTGCCAGGTAAATTTCAGGCCGCGCTCCTCGATCTTGTGGCAGAAATCGACAATCCACGATTTTTTGACGATGGCCGTCAGATCATAAAAATCGAAATTCGTCGCGCTGTACTGCTTCTGGTAAAGCTCTATCTCATCAAGAAGAAGGTCCGGGTCGCGGGCGATCCAACGTGTTGTCCACATGGACGGGTTCGAACAGAAGGTGCATTGATACGGGCAACCGCGACTGGCCATCAACGGCATGGAGCGCCCGCGGTCAACCCCGAAGCCGAAACCCCGTTCAAGATAATTTTCGATCGGCGTAATGTCCCAGGCCGGCAGGGGAATGTCGTCTATGTTGCGCTTGCGGGCGCGGCGCGGGTTGATGACCGCCTTGCCGTCATGGTTCTTGTAGGCGACGCCTTCGATGGCGGCCGCATCGAGCGCGCCTGCCGCGAATGCGTTGACGACCTCAAGCGCGGTTTCTTCGCCTTCGCCAAGGACGGCAACATCAAGGGCGCTTTCTTCCAGACTCTGCACGGGCACCGCCGTTACATGTTCGCCGCCGCCCAGCAGCAGGGCGTCTGGAAAGCGCTCGCGGATTTTGCCGATAAGATCGCGGCACGTCGGCCATTCGAAAGAAAAGCCACAAGCAACCCCGATGATGGCCGTATCAGGAGCGATGCGCTTGACCACTTCATCCAGGGACAGGCCATAAAGGAAACAGTCGTTTTCCGCATCATGGCGGGTATCAAGGGAGTCGCCGACCGCGTCGATCAGGCTGACGTCATGCCCGGCGGCCCTGAGCGTTCCGGCCACATAGGCAAGGCCGAGGGGTGGCGTGAACATGGACGTCTGATTGTTGGCCGGCACGACAATGGGGGGGCGGATCAGGCAAACCTTGGCAATTGTTTCTGGCAAATCATGTTTCCCGACATTCAGGCATTAACGTGCGGTCCGATTATATATAAGAGCGAACGACCATATTCAATCACGCTAACAGCTAAAATCCGGATCCAGCGCCTTGATCAGCGCCGAATGATCCAGATCGCCGCCGCCCATGTCGATCAATTTCTCGTACAGTCCCTTGTTCAGAACCGTCGCCGGCATCTCGATACCCAGTTCCGCCGCAAGCTCCAGCGCCTGTGCCATGTCCTTGCGCTGGGTCGTCGCTTTGCCGCCGGGAGCAAAGGTGCCGTCGATCATGCGCTGGCCGTGGACCTCCATGATCCGCGACCAGGCAAAGCCGCCTTCCAGCGCTTCGCGGACCTTGGCCGGATCGGCCCCGGCGTGCTTGGCCAGCATCAGGGCCTCGGCGACGGCGCCGATATTGAGGCCAACGATGACCTGATTGGCGGCCTTGGCGACCTGTCCGGTGCCGACCGGGCCGACATGGGTGATATGCGCGCCAAGTGCCTTCAAGATTGGCTGCGCCCTCTGAAAATCCGAATCGCTACCGCCGGCCATGATCGTCAGATTACCTGCCTCGGCCCCAAGCGTGCCGCCGGAAACCGGCGCATCCACATAGGCACCCCCGGCTGCCGCGACGGTTTCAGCAAAACCGCGGGTCGCCATCACCGCCGTGGTCCCCATATCGATGATCAGGGTTCCGGCGTGGACGCTTTCCAGCACCCCGCCGCTCAGCACCGCTTCGACGGCTGGCGTGTCGGCGAGCATGAGAATGACCACATCGGCCCGTGCCGCGACCTCGGCGGGGCCGCCGGCAATGGCCGCTCCGGCTGAAGCCATTTCATCGCGCGGCTCAGGCGATCGATTCCAGACGATGAGGTCGGCCCCCGCCTTGATCAAATTCCGGCACATGGGTTTTCCCATCAAGCCAAGCCCGATGAAGCCGATGGTTTGTCCCTTTAATGTGGTCATGGTTTATCTTTCATCTTCGGCCAGGAACGCCCTGATTTCCATAATAGCTTCTTTCAGGCCGACCCGGCTGGCATCGACGCCATCGGGGAAGGCGCTCAGAAGGCGAGTCGGCAGCGCCCTGTCGAGCATGACAAAAACGCCCCGGTCACCGGCCCGCCTGAGTAATCTGCCGTAGGCCTGCTTCAGTTTAAGGCGGGTCAGCATTTCATCATAGGACCGTCCACCGAAAGCCTTGCGGCGCGCCTTGTGCAAGATGTCGGGGCGCGGCCACGGCACCCGGTCGAAGACGATCAGGCGGAGCGACCGTCCCGGCACGTCGACCCCGTCGCGCACCGCGTCGGTGCCGAGCAGGCAAGAGTTTTCCTCGGCACGAAATATGTCAATCAGGGTGCCCGTATCCATCTCGTCGATATGCTGGGCCAGAACCTCTATTCCGGCCTCGTCCAGGGGTCCGGCGATCCGTTCATGAACGGCGCGCATGCGGCTGATCGCCGTGAACAGGCCGAGCCCGCCGCCGCCGGAAGCCAGAAACAGTTCCCGGTACGCCGCCGCCACCTGGGCCGTATCCGTCTTGTCCACATCACCAACGACCAACACGCGGGTATGGCTGGCGTAATTAAAGGGCGATGAAACGGCAACATGAGATGCCGGTGCCGCCAAATGCGCCGCCCCGGTGCGGGCCTCGGCCCCGGCCCACACATCGATCCCGGATTCTTCATCTATATCGGTGGGATGGCTTTCCGGGTGATCGTCAAGCAAGGTTGCCGACGTTATGACAGCGCCATGGGCATGGCTGAGCACCGTATCGGCGAACGGCTTCGTCGGATCGATCCAGTGACGATGCAAGCCGATGTCTGTTTCGCGCCCGTCTATGCGCTCGATGCTGAACCAGTCGATAAACTCATCGGGCAAATCGCCGTGCAGGGATTTCAGCATCGCCATCCATGCCCCCAGCTGTTCGACGCCACGCCTTTGCAAGCCGCGCGCCAGGGCGTCGATGCGGTTACGGGTGGCGGTATCAAGGGTATCGGCCTCAACATCCAGCAGCCGAACCAGCGCACGTATCAGGTCCTGCAAAGGCCTTCTAAGGCGGGCCAGCGCCGCTTGCAGGGCGCCTGCGGCATCGAGCAGACCGGGAACCGGCTGTTCCGTTCCGGCCTCCAGGCTGTAGGTCGCGCCGCCTTTGTCGCGGGCATACACCTGGGTCCGCACATGGGCCAGGAAGACCTCGGTTGCGCCAATCGGCTCGCCGCCGCCGAGCCGCCCGCGCCAGGCCGGGCCGGGCAGGGCGTGGGCAGCACGCAGGGCTTCATCAAGATTGCTCATGGCCTCGTCATCGCCGGCAATCAGGTCGCCGATGCGCAGCTTCAATCCCCGCGAGCGGGAGCGCCGCCCGGCCTCGGCGCCGACGATCCAGCGCCTCAGGTCTTCCGTTTCATAGCCGGTCAGATCGGCTGAGAAGGCACTGTCGGCGGCGCCGAAAACATGATGGCCTTCATCGAACACATAGCGGGTCGGCAGCGACCCTTCTTCGCCGCCACCGAGGGCCGCCTGAACCATGACCAGAGCATGATTGGCGACGACGATGCGGGCATGGCGGGCCCGCCGGATGGTCCGCTCGACAAAACAGCGGCCATAGTGTTCACAGGCCGAATAGGTGCATTCACCGCGTTTGTCGGTCAGGTCCAGAGTCGCCCCCCGGCCCAGCAGATCGGACAGCCATGCCGGAAAATCGCCGCCAATCATGTCGCCATCGCGGCTGGCCCCGGCCCAGCGCGCCATCAGGCCCAGCGCCACGGCCTCTTCATCGCCAGCCCCGGAACGCACCCGTCCAACGGCTTCGGCGAAGTTGAGCAGGCAGAAATAGTTTTCCCGGCCCTTGCGAATCACCACCTTGTCGAGTTTCTCGGTGGCATCCGGATATAGCCGGTCAAGCTCGCCATCGAGCTGACGTTGCAGGTTGCGGGTAAAGGTGCTGACCCAGACGGCGCCATCGTTCTTTTCCGCCCACACACTGGCCGGCGCGATGTAGCCCAAGGTCTTGCCGACGCCGGTACCGGCGTCGGCCAGCACCACGTTCGCCATCCCGGCCCGGTCACGGGCCGCGAAGCCAGCGGTTATGGCGCCTGCATATTCTGATTGCTCGGGCCTTTCTTCGGCCTCGGGGCCCAGCAGCCTGACCAGTTGTGCCCGGGCCTCGACCGGCTCGACCGGAAAATCGCCGGGCGGCGGCACATCCGATTGATCCTGCCACTCGGGAATTCGCTTCCATACCGCCAGACCTTGTAAAATATTGCGCGAATGGGGCTGGCTGGCGGAGTTCCCTGCCCCAAGAGCCGCCAGCACGGTTTCGGCCCACGGCCAGGCACCCCGCTGCATGGCCCAGGCGATGGCGACGGCGTCCTTGTCACCGCCTGCCGCCAGTTCGGATAACAGCATTTGCGCCGACGCGACCAGGCTTGCCGCTTCGTTTTCCATGGTCGTGGGCAGGGCCAGGCCAAGGGCATCGGCCAGTCCCCGCGGCGTCGGCAAGGCGAATTCGGCCGGCCGCACGAAGGCAAAAAGTTCCAACAGATCGAATGCCGGGAAGCGCCGTGCCCCAAGGCGCGAAAAAAAACCCCGCCCATGACAGACGATGGGCGGACTGCCCGGGCGCAGCCGTTCCGTGGCGGCGGCCAGAGACAGGGACTCGACCTCACCATCCGGCGACAGCCAGACGGCACCGCGCACCCCGGCGACCATGGCCGGGGCGTCGGGAAGCAGCACTTGATGGCCGGCAGGGGCCCGAGAAGGGCTTTTCGATTCCATGGGCCGGATTATAGGGAGTGCGGCGGATATGGCTATTGTCGAAATCTCTGTTGGTTACGGCGGCTTCCTTCTTTAGACTTGGAATCAGGGAGATTTTTACATTGGATAACGCCCGGCCAGAGCCCGTAGTCATTGGACCAGAGGGCCGCAAATGGTGGGAATTTCCCGACGCCATGTTGCCCCCTGCCTATGGCCCCAGCATATTTGACGGACTGTGGGAAAAATGCGGCCGCAAATTCTTTGACGAGCACATAGGGACGGAGGACGGGTTGCAGGCGATTAAGCAGGTAATTGGCAAAATTCAGGAAATGGGCCTTGAGCAAACGCCCCCGGGCAAAGCCAAGAGCTTGGTTGAGGGCAAGTTCATGGATGATTTCCTGGCCAAGTTCACGATCTAGGGAACAATCAATATTCATGTTATGGCTTGAGTCATGTTGAGCATCCGAAACCTTTCCCGGCCCGGGCTTGGCCCGGTTGACCTGAGCCTCGCGGGCGGGGAAATCGCTGCCCTGACCGGGCCGTCGGGGGCCGGCAAGTCGCTGCTGCTGCGCGCCATCGCCGACCTTGACCCCAACGAAGGTGAGGTCCGGCTCGACGGCGAGGCCCGTGACGACATCCCGGCCCCGGCCTGGCGGCGGCGAGTCTCCTATGTGGCCGCCGAGTCCGGCTGGTGGGCAGATGTGGTGATCAGCCATTTTGAAAATCCGGCGGCGGCGATCCGTATGCTGCCAGACCTGGGCCTGGATGAGGGGGCGCTCAATTGGCCGGTCAGCCGCCTGTCGACCGGTGAAAAACAACGCCTCGCCCTGATCCGGTCCGTGACCCTTAAGCCCAAAGTCATGTTGCTCGACGAGCCGACGTCGGGACTCGACGATGACAGCAAGTCACGGGTCGAAAAAGTGCTCAATGATCTGGTCGCAGATGGTATGTCGCTGTTGATCGTCACCCACGACAATGCTCAGGCGAAGCGCCTGAAGGCAAGCGTGCACCGGGTCGAAGGCGGCCGACTGGTGGAGGGCCCTTCATGAATTTCATATCCCTCGGATATGGCGACCTGGTGCTGGCATCGCTGCTGCTGCTGTTCAGTGGCGTCCTGTCGATCAGGCTCCGGCTGGGGCTTGAAAAACAAATCGGTATCGCGGCATTGCGCATGGTCATTCAGCTGTTCCTGATCGGCATGGTTTTGAAACTGCTGTTCCAGTCGGTGTCGCCTTTGTGGACCGCCATCGCCGCGGCGGTGATGGTCGGCTTCGCCGGGCGCGAGGCAGCGGCCCGCCAGACCCGCAAGTTCACCGGATGGTGGACCTACGGGCTCGGCACCTCGAGCCTGATGCTGGCCGGGACCATCGTCACGGTGCTCGCCCTGACCACCCAGATCAGGCCCGATCCGTGGTTCGACCCGCGCTTCGCCATCCCGATCCTCGGCATGATCATGGGCAACACCATGAACGGGGTGTCCATCGGCCTCGACCGGCTGCTCGGCGAGGCGGTACGCGAGAAAGTCGCCCTCGAGGCGCGGCTGGCCCTCGGCCACGACCGCACCCGGGCCTTCCGGCCGCTGGTCAGGAATGCCGTCCGGGCCGGGTTGATGAATATTATTAACGCCATGTCGGCGGCCGGGCTGGTCTCCCTGCCGGGCATGATGACAGGCCAGATACTTGCCGGAATCGACCCGACGGAAGCGGTTAAATATCAGATATTAATCATGTTTTTAATCGCCGGCTCGACCGGCCTGGGCACCCTGGCGGCGGTTATGTTTGCGGTTCGGCGACTCACCGACAGCCGCCACCGGCTGCGCCTCGATCACTTGCGGGTCCAAGATGTATAGGGGTATGCTTGGATTCTGATGCTGAACCTGAGAACGCCGCCCAACCCCGATCTTGCCGATCACTTCGTCGCCTGTTCCAAGGTGGGACGCTACTTGACCGTGTTTGACGAAAGCCGTTTCGTCATCACCGATGATTTTTCCAGCGGCAACCCGGTCAACCGGACAGCGGCGGCCGTCGCCTCCATTTTCTCGAAGGACCCCCTGGTCGCCCAGGCCGCCCTGGTGCCGTTGGGCCGGGCCGCCCTTGATATCGGCGGCGCCGGACGAGATCGTTACGAAGAACTTTTTTCATTAATCGAAAAGCAGACCCTGGACCCGGAGGTCCGCGATAACGCGCGCTCGTTCCTGGAATCGGGATTCCGCGAGGTCCGCATCCACGAATTAGAAGCCATGCTCGGCGGCAAAATCAGCGCCGCCCGGGCGCGCTATCGGGCATTCCTTGAGATCGTCCGCCAACTGATCGAAAGCAAGGTGTCGCCCCTGCTCTTCCGCGACGAATTCCTGGACTTTACCTATTCGGTGGCCGGGCGGCTGGATTTCGGCATTTACAGCTTCTGCCTCGACCGCATTTTCGGCAACGCGCTGATACCGCTCCGCGCCAAAGGTTTTTTAATATCGGAACTGCTCGGCTTCCCGCCGGTAATCAGGCGCGAACTGCTGACCAACATCCTGACCACCCCCGGCCATGACGAGCGCCTGACCGATTTCGTGCGCGATGCCATCAAGCAAAAGCTGGACGGCGTGGCGGCCACCGAGATCGACCTGCTGGTGGCCTTGAAAACCGCCCAGATGAGCATGGACGACATCGGCATGATGCTGGCCGATACCGCCGGCGAGGCTTAAGAAGCCCGCGTAACTCTTTGTTAAGCTTTACTTTTCATTATAAAGTAGTTGCTACAAACCCACTGTTCATGTTATGTTCTAATTTGTCATGGCCCAGAAATCAACCATCGAATGGACCGACTCGTCGTGGAATCCGGTCACCGGCTGCACCAAGATCAGTGCCGGTTGTGATAACTGCTATGCGGAACGGTTTTCGGAGCGCTTTCGCGGCGTCAAAGGCCACCCGTTCGAGAACGGCTTCGACCTGACCCTGCGCCCGGCACGACTTCTCCAGCCAATCACGTGGAAAAAGCCGCGTATGATCTTCGTCAACTCAATGAGCGATCTTTTCCACAAAAAAATTCCGAAAAATTTTGTCGATCAGGTTTTCGATACCATGGAAGAAGCCGACCACCACACCTTCCAGATTCTCAGCAAGCGCAGTTCGCGGCTGCGCGACTACGTTAACAAACGTTACGCCGGAAGCCTTGCGCCGGAACATATCTGGCTCGGCACATCGGTCGAGGACGGCTCCAAGAAATCGCGCATCAAGCATATCGCCGACATGGCGGCCAGCGTCCGCTTCCTGTCACTGGAACCGCTGATCGGGCCGATGGGAAAACTCGACCTCAGCGGCATTCACTGGGTCATCGTCGGCGGCGAGTCCGGCCCCCATCATCGCCCCATTGAAAAAAAATGGGTCACTGACATCCGAGACCAGTGCCTTAAGGCTGGCGTCGCCTTTTTCTTCAAGCAATGGGGAGGGACGCGGCCGAAGGCGAACGGAAGGGAGTTAGCAGGACGTCTGTGGAGTGAGTACCCCCCTACGCCTATATCTGATCCATACAATATCATTTCTACGGCAGCCGAATGATGAGAAAAAGTTATGCCTCTTCTCCCTGAAGCATACAAAGGCAGAGAACAGACATACGTTAAACATATCTTTCTTGAAAATTATATTGTGAGAGTTGCCTACAACATACTCTCTTTTAGAGATGATTTTGTCTTTGTTGATGGGTTTTCTGGCCCTTGGAAGTCAAAAGATGAAAGCTTGGAAGACACTTCGTTCGGCAGGGCAACTTCCAAGTTAATAAAAATTCAGCGTGGTTTATTGGAAGAGGGCAACGCCAAGATTATTCGATGTTTATTTATTGAGAATAATAAACATAGATTCGAAAATCTCGATGCTGCCGTAACGAGCCTTGATGAAATTAAGGCTCGTGCAATACATGGTGATTTTGAAGATCAAATCCCGGAAATCGTAAAATACATTGGCAATTCGTTTTCACTTGTTTTTATAGACCCAACAGGATGGAAAGGGTTTGGCCTAGAAAATATAAAACCTATTCTATCTCTCAAGGGCGAAGTGATTATCAATTTCATGTTCGACCATATTAATCGTTTCATGAACCATCCTCGCCCAGAAACCGCTGAAACATACGACCAATTGTTTGGTGGAAAAGGCTGGTTCTCAGAATTCCAAGCCTTAATAGATGCCGGTGTAGAACGAGAAGAGGCTGTGTTAACGGTATATAAGACCCGACTCAAAAAAATGGGCGGTTATAAATACGTAACCTCAACAAGAATAAAACACCCTAGCAATAACCGCACATATTTCCATCTAGTCTATGCGACCCGGCACCCAAAAGGAATCATAGAATTCCGGGATGTAGAGAAGAAATCATCAAATATTCAGGAACAAGTGAGAGACGTTTTAAAACAAGAAAATATTATTAAGAAACGTCAACAAGCCACCGGCATGGATGACCTTCTTGGAGTGGTTGAGCAAGATGGAAATAATGCCGCTTTTGAGGCGGAAAGAGCAAATCGCCTAGCTCAAGCAAAAGAGCGGCTTTGCCTTGTGCTTCAATCAAACAAAATGATTTCAGCAGAAGAACTTCAAGGCGAAATTCTTGAAACTCCCTTAATTCGGAAAAGCGATCTAAATGAGTGGATACACACTCTGAGGGAACTTGGCATAGTAAAAGTGGAAAATATGAGTGAACGAGCAAAGGCACTCAATCGCTCACATACATTGCACATCATTTCACCTCCCAAAATAGATCAATTCTGATCACCCGTCATAATCCAGGTTCGGGCGCAGCCAGCGGGTGGCTTCCTCTACCGTGATGCCCTTGCGCGCTGCGTAGTCTTCCAGCTGGTCTTTCGATATTTTGCCGATGCCGAAATACTGGGCTTCCGGGTGAGAGAAATAGAACCCCGACACCGACGCCGCCGGATACATGGCGAAGCTTGAGGTGAGTTTGATGCCGGTCGCGGCCTCGGCATCGAGCAGCTTGAACAGGGTCGATTTTTCCGTGTGGTCCGGACACGCCGGATAGCCGGGGGCCGGGCGGATGCCCTGGTAACGCTCCTTGATCAGGTCTTCGTTGGTCAATTCCTCGGGCTCGGCGTAGGCCCAGAATTCCTGGCGCACCCGTTGGTGCATGCGTTCGGCGAAGGCTTCTGCCAGACGGTCGGCCAGGGCTTCCAGCAAGATCGCATTGTAATCGTCATGGGCGGCCTTGAATTCGGCAATCCTGCCTTCGATGCCGATACCGGTGGTTACCGCAAAACCGCCAATGTAATCCTTGAGTCCGGTGTCTTTCGGAGCGATGAAATCGGCCAAGGAGAAGTTGGCGCGGCCGCTATTTTTGAGCATCTGCTGGCGCAGGAAATGCAGCTTCGAAGATACCGCCGTGCGCGCATCTTCTTCGTAAACTTCCACATCGTCATGGCCGATGGAATTGGCCGGGAAAAAGCCGACCACGGCCCGCGCCTGCAACCATTTTTCGGCGATGATTTTTTCCAGCATGGTTTTCGCGTCGGCGAACAGGGCCCGCGCCGCCTCGCCGACTTTTTCATCGTCCAGGATCGCCGGGTAATTCCCCGCCAGCTCCCAGGTGCGGAAGAACGGCGTCCAGTCAATAAGCGACGCGATCTCGTTCAGGTCGTAATCGTCAAACACCCTGGTGCCCAGGAACACCGGCTGCGGCGCCGGCGGCGTGGCCTTCCAATCGATGATGTGACGCGCCCCCCGGGCGGCTTCCAACGACTGCTTGTTAACTTTCTTGTCGCGCCGGGCGTGGCGGTCGCGAAGGTCATCCTGTTCGGCCCTGATCCCGGCCACATAGTCGTCGAGTCCGGTGTCACTGGCCAAATTCGAGACGACGCCGACGGCGCGCGACGCATCGGTCACGTAAATCACCGGCCCGTCGTAATTGGGCGCGATTCTGACCGCCGTGTGAACGGCCGACGTGGTCGCCCCGCCGATCAGCAACGGAAGGTTAAACCCTTCGCGCTTCATTTCGGCGGCGACCGTGCACATTTCATCCAGCGACGGTGTGATCAGGCCGGAAAGGCCGATGATATCGACGTTTTCCTCGGCCGCGACTTCCAGAATTTTCGAATAGGGCACCATGACGCCAAGGTCGATAACCTCGAAGTTGTTGCATTGCAAAACAACGCCGACGATGTTCTTGCCGATGTCATGAACATCGCCCTTCACCGTCGCCATCAGGACCTTGCCCTTGGCCCCGCCGGCATCGCCGGTTATCAGTTTTTCGGCCTCGATAAACGGCAGCAAGTGGGCCACCGCCTGTTTCATGACGCGGGCCGACTTGACCACCTGGGGCAGGAACATTTGTCCCGAGCCGAACAGGTCGCCGACCACATTCATGCCGTCCATCAATGGCCCCTCAATAACGTGGATCGGGCGGTCGGCGACAAGCCGCGCCTCTTCCGTATCGGCGACGATGAATTCGGTAATGCCCTTGACCAGGGCGTGTTCGAGCCGCTTGGCAACGGGGCCGTCCCGCCACGCAAGGTCCGGGACGGCGCCCTTGGCGGCAGACCCCCTGGTTTCATCGGCAACATCGAGCAAGCGTTCGGTGGCATCATCGCGGCGGTTAAGGACCACGTCTTCGACCCGCATCCTAAGGTCATCGGGAATATCCGCATAGACCGCCAACTGACCGGCGTTGACGATGCCCATATTCATGCCGGCCTTGATGGCATGATACAGGAACACCGAGTGCATGGCCTCGCGCACCGGGTTATTGCCGCGGAACGAGAACGACATATTCGAGACGCCACCCGATATCAGCGCACCGGGCAAGGT
This sequence comes from Rhodospirillaceae bacterium, assembly GCA_013204045.1. GTDB lineage: Bacteria > Pseudomonadota > Alphaproteobacteria > Rhodospirillales > JABHCV01 > JABMOQ01. Next base: position 13,258 of record JABMOQ010000064.1, read on the forward strand.
TTCCTTGATGGTTTTCGTCGCCTTGATGTAATCGACGGAAAAGTTGCTGTGCTCGTCGATGCCGGTGGCGATGGGAAAGATGTTGGGATCGAAAATGATGTCGGAAGCCGGAAACCCGGCCCTTTCCGTCAACACCTTGTAGGACCGGGTGCAAATTTCGATCATCCGCTCGTAACTATCGGCCTGGCCGTTTTCATCGAAGGCCATGACCACGGCGGCGGCGCCGAATTTTTTGATTTCCAGGGCCTGCTCAATAAGAACGTCATCCCCTTCCTTGAGGCTGATAGAATTTACAATGCCCTTGCCTTGAATGCATTTCAGGCCGGCTTTGATAACCGGAAACTTGGACGAATCGATCATCACCGGAACCCGTGATATGTCGGGCTCCGAGGCGACAAGATTCAGGAACGTCACCATTTCATGTTCGGCGTCGAGCATGGCATCATCCACATTGACGTCGATGATCTGGGCGCCGTTCTCGACCTGGCTGCGGGCGATATCGATGGCCGCTTCATAATTTTTTTCGCGGATCAGTTTGGCGAATTTGGCCGATCCGGCAACGTTTGTGCGCTCGCCGATGTTGACGAAGCCGGTAACGTCATCAATGGCCAATGGCTCCAGCCCGCTTAAATGGCTGACCGGGGAAATTTTCGGGATGGCGCGGGGGGCGATACCGGATACCGCATCGGCGATGGCGCGGATGTGGTCCGGCGTCGTGCCGCAGCAACCGCCGACGATGTTAACCAGCCCGCTACTGGCAAATTCAGCCAGGGCGCCGGCCATGTATTCGGGCGTGTCATCGTATTCGCCGAATTCATTGGGCAGCCCGGCATTGGGATGGACGCTGACCCGGGTCGGAGCGACCGCGGCCACCGCCTGCACGTGCTGACGCAGGTCTTTTGCGCCCAGCGCGCAGTTGAAGCCGATGCTGATCGGATTGGCGTGGGCGACGGAATTCCAGAAGGCTTCCGGCGTCTGCCCCGAAAGGGTACGCCCGGAGGCATCGGTGATGGTGCCCGACACCATCACCGGAAGGCGGACTTGATGATCGTCGAAATACTTCAACACCGCATAGATGGCGGCTTTGCAGTTCAGGGTATCGAACACGGTTTCAATCAACAATAGATCGGCACCGCCCTCGATCAGGCCGTCGGTGGCTTCTGTATAGGCATCAACCAGGGCCTCGAAGGTGACATTGCGAAAGCCGGGATCGTTGACATCGGGCGAGATCGAGGCGGTGCGGTTGGTCGGCCCCAGTACCCCGGCAACGAAGCGCGGCCTGTCTGGAGTCGCCGCCCCGTCGGCGGCCTTGCGCGCCAGCCGCGCCGATTCGACGTTCAGTTCCCGGACGATGCTTTCCAGCCCATAGTCCGCCTGCGAGATGGTCGTCGCGTTGAAGGTGTTGGTCTCGACGATGTCGGCACCGGCCTTAAGGAATGCCGCATGAATGCCCTCGATCACATCCGGTTGGGTCAGGGTCAGCAGGTCATTGTTGCCCTTCAGGTCAGAGCCGTGATCGGCGAAGCGCGTTCCACGGTAATCGGCCTCTGACAGCTTATGGCCCTGAATCATTGTGCCCATGGCGCCGTCGAGCACCAGAATTCGTTTGGCCAGTTGTTGTTCGATGAGTGTCGTCATTGTCGCAGTTCCTTAAGACGGCCTGACGCCGAGAATATGGCAGATGGCAAAAGCCAGGTCGGCCCGGTTGAGGGTATATAAATGGAAGTCCTTAACGCCGCTGGCGTGCAGCACCCGGCACTGTTCGGCGGCCACCGACGCCGCCACCAGCTTGCGGGTTTCCGGATCGTCGTCGAGTCCTTCGAACAGGCCCTGCAGCCACTTGGGAACGGATGTCCCGCTGAGGGCGGAAAACTTTTTCACCTGATTGAAATTGGTCACCGGCAGGATGCCCGGCACGATCGGCACGTGAATGCCGGCGGCCCGGGCCCGGTCGAGAAAATTCAGATAGACATCAGGATCGAAAAAATACTGGGTGATGGCGCGTGTCGCCCCGGCATCTATCTTGCGCTTCAGGTTATCAAGATCGTCGCTGGCGCTTTTTGCTTCCGGATGGATTTCCGGATAGGCGGCGACGCTGATTTCAAAATCGGCGATCTGTTTCAGTCCGGCAACCAGGTCGGAGGCATAGGCGTAGCCACCGGCATGCGGGGTGTACGGCCCGTCGCCGTCCGGCGCATCGCCGCGCAAGGCAACAATGTGACGGATGCCAGCCTGCCAGTAGCGCTCGGCGACAGCCTTGATTTCATCGCGGCTGGAACCGATGCACGTCAGGTGCGCGGCGGCCTCGAGGTCTGTTTCGGTGGCGATTTTCACCACCGTGTCGTGGGTACGCTCCCGGGTCGAGCCGCCGGCCCCATAGGTGACAGACACGAACGCCGGATTGACCGGTGCCAACCTGTCGATGCAGGCCCATAGCGAGGCCTCGGCCTTTTCCGTTGCCGGCGGGAAAAATTCAAACGACACATTGACGTCCTTGGGCAGCGGCAGCGCCACGATCAATTCCGGATGCGGCGGTCGCCCCCTGGCGGTGACGTTCATCAGATCACGCTCTAAATGTTTTTGTTTTCTTGTCATTGGTTTTGTGTTGATCCGTTCTCTGTTTAATCTTTTTTCCGCGCCAGCCAAATGGTCACGGTCAGCGGATCCCCCGGCAGATGTTCTGTATTTATGGTTTTCAGATCGGCGGCGGCACACCATTTGTCAACTTCTGTGTCCTCGAAGCCGAGACGCCGGTGTGCGTGTTCGGCACGCAGGCTTTCCAGTTCGTGGGGTGCAAAATCGACGACCAGCATTCGGCCGCCGGGCTTCAGAACCTTTGCCGCCTCGGCGATAGCCTGTCCGGGGCGGTCCAGAAAATGCAGCACCTGGTGAATGGTGACGGCGTCGAAAGTTTCCGCCTGGAACGGCATCTGGTACATGTCGGCCTGACGGACGGAGCAATGGGTAATGCCGGCGCTGTCCAGGTTGGCGCGGGCGACGGCCAACATGTCATGAGACAGATCGATGCCTTCCCCGCGCCGGATGCGGGGGCCAAAAAGCTCTAGCATACGTGCTGTGCCGGTGCCGATATCGAGAAGGTCGCCAATATCCCTCTCTTCCCCGTCCCCCGCCCCCATTAGGGCGAGCATGGAACGTTCGACCTCGCTGTCGTCCACATGCAGCGACCGGACATTATCCCAGGCCTCGGCGTTGCGGCTGAAATAATCGGCCGCAGCGCGCTCGCGCAATTGCTTGACCTCGACGAGTCGTTGCAGGTCGCGGATCAGGGTTTCATCGTCATCGGGCAGTAGTTTCGTCAGATGACCGCCGAGCACGGCACCGACGCTGTCTTGGGCGAGTCGATAGAAGACCCAACTGCCCTCGCGAATACGTTCCAGCAAGCCGGCCTCGCTCAGTAATTTTAAGTGTCTGGAAACACGGGGCTGGCTTTGGCCCAGGATTGACACCAGTTCACTGACCGTCAGGTCGCCGCTGGAGCAAAGCGCCAGCAAGCGCAAGCGGGTCGGCTCGGCGAGCGCGCGCAAAGCGGCTAACAGGGGCTGCGCCTTCTCCACTTTTTTCTTCGACCTCACTCATTAAATCAAGATATAA
>JABMOQ010000065.1 GCA_013204045.1 Rhodospirillaceae bacterium
CGCCGAAAGCATCGCCGCCGCCTTCATATTGGGGATCGCAGATGTCGATGACGGTGATCGGGCGGCCAAGCCCTTGCAGCGCGTCGGCGGCGACGGCGGAAAATTCCGTGTCGCAGATCAGCACCGAGGCTTCGCCATGGTTCAGGCAGAAGGCGAGGGCGGCGGCATCGAGGCGGGTGTTCAGGGTGTTGAGCACGGCGCCGGTCATGGGCACGGCGAAGGCGGCCTCGTACATCTCGGGGGTGTTGGCGGCGATGATGGCGACGGTGTCACCGGGTTTGACCCCCAGGCCGATCAGCGCCGAGGCCAGCCGCCGCGCCCGCCCATAGGTTTCGCCCCACGAATAGGTGCGGTCCCCGTGAATAACGGCGGCCCGGTCGGGCCAGATGTCGGCGGCCCGGGCGAGCAGGCTGAGCGGCGAAAGGGCCGCATAATTGGCCGGGTTTTTATCGAGGCCGCGTGCGTAAATGCCGTCAGTCATATGCAGAAGCTCCCCGATCACTGTGCCATAAAAAAAGTGAAGGAACGAAAGCCAATTTATTCAGCAATTTCAATGGGCCTCCTTTTCGGCCCGGCGCCTGCGGGCCGATTGCGCCCGTTCCAGCACCCCCATGGTGCGGGCGAAGGCGCGTTCCAGCCGCCCTTCGTAGCGGCCCAGCAGTTCCAGGGTCGGCGTGCCGTCGATGGCGATGCGGTAGATATCGACCAGTTGGTCGCCGATGTGCTGGCGGCTGTCGCCGTCCCAGTCCGGGTTCAGATACCCGGCCTCGATGGCGGCGGTGCGGCCAAGCCGCCACCACAGGTCGGCCAGCCGCGCCACCAGACCGCCCTCAAGCGGGCCTTCGGGGGCCAGATCGGCTTGAAGATGGCCGAGCAATTCGGTGTATGCGGCGCGGTCTTCGCCGGGCAGCACCACATCGCGGGCATAGATGCCGTGGCGCAGGGCATTGAAGCGAGCTTGAGTCGATTTGGGCGGCTGCTTCGGCCCGGTCGAGTGGGCAGCATTATTGCGGTTGGCGGCGATTTGGGCATCGCTGGTCATGGGCGGGGTTCCTGTTCGCGGGTGGGGGTGCGGGGCAGGGGACATCCCTCGGCCCTTAATACGAATAGGAATATATCACTATAATAGGTGATTTGTCAAGGGCTTTATAGGGGTGGGGAGGGGCGCGACAAGAAGATGGTGTAAAGAGATGTCGGTAATTTCCGATTTCTAAAATTACTATTTAAACGATAAACTAGCATCACTAAGGTAATGGCTATCGATAAAATTATATCTTCTATGCTGCGGTCAACGATTATGGAGACATCCAAATGGCAGAGGAAAAGCCCATCTACGAAAAGGAATTAGAATCGGAGTTTCCTGATCCAGATGAAATACCAATCAGAAGCCGTAAGGTTTTTACTCAACCCTACGATTTAGTGATCGATTCTCTGATGGAACAGATTGAAGATGGGACAATGTTTCTTAGGCCAATGACAGAGAGGCCAAATTTTCAAAGAAAATATGTTTGGTCAAATAAATTAGCTTCTAGGCTCATTGAGTCCATTCTATTAAATGTCCCAATTCCACCCTGCTATTTATCGCAGAATGACGATTTTGAATTGGATGTCATTGATGGCCAACAACGATTGTATTCTATTTACAGATTTCTAAATAACCAGTTCAAACTATCTTTTCTAGAAGTTATAAATGAATTTAATGGAAAAAGGTTTCATGAACTTCCAGAAAAAACTCAGCGCCAGCTTAAAACGTACACCTTGCGCTGTGTCCTTATTACAAATGAATCGCACCCTGAAATTAAATTCGACGTATTTGAACGACTCAATACGAACACGATGCCACTGAATTCACAAGAATTGAGAAATTGTGTCAATCGAGGAAGTCTTAACTCAATGCTGAAAGATGCATCAGAGTATGCTCCTTGGCTCAATATACTTGGTAGAAAATCGCCTGACAAACGCCTGCGTGATGAGGAATTGATACTAAGATTTTTTGCATTTGAATTGCATGGGCTAAAGTCTTACCGAACACCGCAAAAACATTGGTTAAATGATGCGGCAAAAGCAGGGCAAGATTATTCGGAGAAGAAAATTCAAAACCTTATGCAGTTATGGGAACATACAATTCAAATCTGCTTGATTTTGTTTAGTCCGGATGAATGCTTCCGTAGAAAAGAGTCCAGAGCGATCAACAGAGCGCTGTTTGACCTTGTCGCCAGCTCAGCAAAATACTTATCAGAGGGAGAAGCCAAAAAAATTAGAAGTCGATTTCGCAAAAAATATACTTCCCTGGGAAAAAACACAGAGTTTCAAGATTTAATCAGCCGCGCTGTAGATCATAAGAAGAGGACCACGCGAAGGTTTGAAATTTGGAACGATAAAATGGCTGATATCCTGTGATCAATGGCTAGGTATACAAGCTCATATGGCTCTTTTGTAACTCGTCTTGAGGAAGTTGAGTTGTTGCGAAAGGCGGCTGCAAAAAAGGAATTAGTTGACCCGGTAGGTATGCGAGATGAAATCAATGCTCTGTGCCGCGGCTCAATCGTACTTCTATCAAGCCATGTTGAGGCGTACATTAAGGAAGTGGGCGAACTCGCGCTGGAATCTTTTCAAATTAAAAATGTTAATAGATCAAAATTTTTATCAAGATTTTTTTATCATATATCAAAAGACATCTTGGACGACATTAAGGACACATCTGATCCAGATAAAATAGCCAATAAGATATTTCATTTTTTGGGGTCGGATTCTAATTATTGGTCAAAAACGGGTCCATTTGTGACTCAACTCCCATCAGACAGATTCAATAAGGGATTCTCAAATCCAGCCTTTAGAAAAGTGAAATCCTATTTTAATAGATTTGGGTATGATAATTACATGCATGACTTTTATGAGAAACTGCGTGCTGATGCCCTCTCAACACATAATATGTTAGACCACTTGGTAGATACTAGAAATAACATTGCACATGGCGATCCAAGAGCTACCAAAACTCCTGCAGACTTAAAAGAAATGATTGATATGACCACCCGTTTTTGTCGTGTTACAGATGAAGTTTTTGGTAATTGGTGCAAAACTAATTTTTGCTCAATTCGATAACTGCTAGTTTTCCCCTTCTTCAAGAACCTTTGAATAGACGGCGCGGTCTTCGCCATGGCAACACTACATTGAGGGCATAGATGCCGTGGCGCAGCGCATTTAAGCGACCCAACGTCGGCCTTGCCGGGGCCTTCGGCCCGGTCGAGCGGGCGGCGTTGCGTCGGTTGTAGGCGATTTGCTGATCGCTTGTCATAGGCGGGGCTCGGGGCGTGATGGGGGGGGGGGCGCAAAGGCACACGGGAAGCCACACGGCTCGGCCTGAAATAAGCACCTGCCACACCCCAAGATACCCCCTATACTAAGCCCGAACTTTTAAAGACTGAAAGGGACCCGCCGTGCTCAAGGCCATCGCCGTAAACATCGACGACATTTATATCCCGGCGGAGCGCCGCAAGGAACTTGATCCGGAAAGGGTTGGCGCGCTGGCCGAGGAAATTATGGCCGGGGCCGAGGACCAGCCGATCCGGGTGCGCCAGGGCAAGGGCCGCTATGTGTTGATCAAGGGGGTTAACCGGCTGGAAGCCCGCAAATCCCTCGGCGATACCACCATCCTTGCGTACATGGTCGGCGCCCGCCAATTTTGACCGGGTTACTTAACGGGTAAATGACCGACCTTAAGAACATTCCCAGCGACGATGCCGCCGCCGTTATCGAGGCCGCCGGGCTGCTGGATTTACGGGAGTTCGATTTTTTCCGCCTCGCCTATTTTCGCTGGTTTGCCCGCCACGGCCCATCGGACGAGATAGAGAAACATTTTGCCGCCTATATGTTTCATGAAACCGTGCCGCCCTGGGTCCGCCATTGCTGCCGCGAGGTTATCCGGCAACACCGCACCAACACCCTTGATGGGACCGCGTTCGGGGCCGCGGATTTTCGCCCCCGCAACCGGGGGCCGAAGGTCAGCCGGATGTTCCTGATGGTCACCGCGGTGCTGATGGTCATCGTTTACATATCCTTGCTGACCACCCGGCCGGGGTTTGATGACAGCAACTGCCCGGGCCGCTACGCCGGTCGGTATTTTGAACAATGGATCTATATGATCAACGGTAGCCGCCCGCCGCCGTGCGATCCGGCGGGCGCGCCACCGGAGGAAAACCGGCTTCCATAGGCCTTTGCAAAAACCGCAATTTTGGCCCACACTCGTCCTTAAATAAACGACACGGCCAATCACACGGCCAATCAACAGGGAAGTAGCATGACCGATCCATACACCGTCGCCCACGCCCGTTCGCTTTCCGACCCGGAAGGCTTCTGGGGCGAGATCGCCGAGGACATCCGCTGGACCAAAAAGTGGGACAAGGTGCTCGACGCCAGCAACCCGCCGTTCTATCGCTGGTTCGTCGGCGGTGAGTTGAACACCTGCTACAACGCCCTCGACCGCCATGTGGAAGAAGGCCGGGCCGAGCAGGTGGCGCTGATCCATGACAGCCCGCTCGCCGGTGGCGCTGTCACGACCTATACCTACCGGGAATTGCGGGACGAAACGGCGAAATTCGCCGGGGTGCTGGCCGGCCTTGGGGTGGCCAAGGGCGACCGGGTGATTATCTATATGCCCATGGTACCGGAAGCGGTGATCGCCATGCTGGCGTGCGCGCGCCTGGGCGCCGTTCATTCCGTGGTGTTTGGCGGTTTCGCCGCCAACGAACTCGCCGTCCGCATCGATGATGCCAAACCGAAAGCCATCGTCTGCGCCTCGTGCGGCATCGAGCCGGGCCGCATCATCGAATACATGCCGCTGATTAATGCCGCCATTGATCTGGCCAAACACAAGCCCGATCACTGCGTCGTCCTGGCCCGCGAGCAGGCGACCGCCGAGTTGGTGGAGAAACGCGATGTGGACTGGCAGACGGCCATGCAGACGGCGACGCCTCATGATTGCGTCCCCGTCGCCGCCACCGATCCGCTGTACATTTTATATACGTCGGGCACGACGGGAGAACCGAAAGGCATTATCCGCGACAACGGCGGCCATGCGGTCGCCCTGAAATGGACCATGAAGGCGGTTTATAATGTGGAACCCGGCGACGTTTATTGGGCGGCGTCGGACGTCGGCTGGGTGGTCGGTCATTCCTATATCGTCTATGCGCCGCTGCTCAACGGCAACACCACGGTGATGTTCGAAGGCAAGCCCGTCGGCACGCCGGACGCCGGCGCCTTCTGGCGGGTTATCGCCGATCATAAAATCTCGGTGATGTTTACGGCGCCGACCGCGTTCCGCGCCATCAAGCGCGACGACCCGGACGCCAAGCTGTTGAAGAATTACGACCTGAGCCACTTCAAGGGGTTGTTCCTGGCCGGCGAGCGCACCGATCCCGATACCCTGCACTGGGCCGAAAACAATCTCGGCGTGCCGGTCATCGACCACTGGTGGCAGACCGAGACCGGCTGGTCCATCGCCGCCAACTGCATGGGGCTGCATGCCTATCCGGTCAAGCCGGGCTCGCCGACCAAGGCCGCCCCGGGCTGGGACATACAGGTGCTGGATGATGGCGGCCACCCGATCAAGGCCGGTGACATCGGCGCCATCTGCTGCAAGCTGCCGTTGCCGCCGGGCACCCTGCCGACCCTGTGGAACGCCGACGCGCGTTACATCAAAGCCTATCTGGAAGAATTTCCCGGTTTTTATAAAACCGCCGACGCCGGATACATCGACGACGAAGGCTACCTCTACATCATGGCCCGCACCGACGACATCATCAACGTCGCC
>JABMOQ010000066.1 GCA_013204045.1 Rhodospirillaceae bacterium
CTTGGAGCCGACGGCCTTTACCACCAGCGGATAGCCAAGTTTCTTTGCCGCCTCCAAGGCTTCCTCAACAGAATGGCACAACTGTCCTTCTGGAATATCGATTCCGTATTGGTTCAGCAGCTGCTTGCTTTGCCATTCCGTCAGTGTTTTCCCGACTCTTGCCGGGTCCGGGCTGGACAGCATCTTGAACCGCGTAGCTGGCCCGGGACCACCGAGCATGGCGGCGGCATGTATTGCCGCCATGGCGTCGTCAATACCGCACAAGGGCGTGATCCCCTTTTGCAGCAGATCAAGAGCTATATGTTCCGGCATGTTTTCAGGCAAGGTCGCAAGCACTGCGGCGCGGCCACCAGTTACAGTGGCAGCATCTTCAAGGGCACGCAGAGAGGCCTGCCAGTCATGGTCGCTGCCGGATTCTTCGCGTGGAAAATCAAGCACAAGGATGAACAGATCATGACCACTTTCCATGACTGCCTTGAAAGTCCCATTCAGGTTTTTTTCATTCCCCCAGTCAAACATATGATAATCAAAGGGATTTGAGACCGTCACCAATTCGTTGACCGTTTTTCGAATGCGTTTTGTGTCTTTATCGGTGAAGGGCCGAAAACTTATACCTCGATGCTCCCCAACATCGGAAATCAACGCCGCTTCCCCGCCCGAGCAACTCATGGTGACAATATTGTTTCCGGGCAAGGCCCCTCCCACATGAAGCAGCATTAGGGTTTCGAGAAATCTGGACAGGGTATCGACCCGAGCGACTCCCAGATTTTCGAAAAAGGCATCCATGACGGTATCGGAACCCGATAGGGATGCCGTATGGCTGAAAGTCAATCTGGCGCCGCCCTCTGATTTTCCAGACTTTATAGCGACCACGGGCACGCCCCTGTCGTGGGCCTTTTTGATGGCGGCGGCCAATGCTTCGGGATCGTTGATGCCTTCCAGATGCAGGCCGATGGCGGTGACACGTGGATCATCCAGATAGGCCTCGATCATTGCCGGCATACCGACCACAGCCTGATTGCCAAGGGTCGCCAGATAGGCGATGGGCAGGCCGCGCCGGTTCATGGTCAGGTTGATGGCGATATTGCTGGATTGGGCAAGGATGGCGACGCCGCGCTTAACCCGCCGCCCACCATGCATATCGGGCCACATCAAAGCACCATCCAGATAGTTTATCAGGCCATAGCAATTGGGTCCGATAACGGGCATGTCGCCGGCCGCCTCTATAAAGGCATTTTGCAAACTCTCGCCTTCGGCGCCGGTTTCCTTGAAGCCAGAGGCAAATGCCGTCGCCCCGCCCGCCCCCATGGCAGAAAGTTCTGCGATCACATTGATGGTCTTGTTGCGGTTAACCCCGATGAAGGCGGCATCAGGTGGGCCGGGCAGGTCACCGGTTGTGGCAAAGCATGCATGACCGAGGACATCGCTGCGGTTCGGATTCACCGGCCAAAGCTCGCCTTTGTAATCCATCTGCTGACATTGAAGAATGACCGCTTCGGCGAATTTACCGCCGAAAACAGCGATTGAACGGGGGCGCAGGAGCCGTGATAAATCCATTTTCTGCTTACCCCCCGATGGGGCGCAGCAGTTCCCGCGAGATGATATGCCGCTGAATCTCGCTGGTGCCATCCCAAATACGCTCGACCCGGGCATCTCGCCAGAAACGTTCCAGCGGCAGGTCTTTCATCAGTCCCATGCCGCCGTGAATCTGGATTGCCTCGTCGGTCACGCGGGCCAACATTTCGGTGGCAAACAACTTGGCCTGGGATATCGCTCGGTTGGCGTCAATGCCTTGATCCAGTTGCCATGCCGCCGACAAGGTCAACAGGTCGGCTGCATCAATTTCGGTAATCATGTCTGCCAACTTGAACGAGACGCCTTGAAATTTACTGATCTGCTGGCCGAATTGCTTTCTCTCGGCCGCCCATGCGAGGGCAAGATCGAAAGCGCGCCGTGCCCGGCCAACAGAAAATGCCGCCACCGACAGCCGGGTAGCGACGAGCCAAGTGTTGGCGACCTCGAATCCCAGACCTTCTTCTCCCAGCATTTGCGCGGCGGGAACCCGGCATTCGTCGAAGTTCAGGATGCAATTGTGATAGCCGCGATGCGACACCGATTCATAACCATCATTAATTTCAAACCCCGGCGTTCCCCGGTCAACAAGGAAACAGGTGATCCGCTTGCGTGGCCCCCGGGGAGTCTCATCTTCGCCCGTCGCCACGAAAACGATCACAAAATCAGCGATATTCGCATGAGATATGAAATGCTTTGTACCATTGATGATCCAGTCATCGCCGTCCTTGCGGGCCGTTGTTTTCATGCCGCGAACGTCGGAACCGGCGTCCGGTTCGGTCATCGCCAGGGCATCCATTTTCTCGCCCTTGACGCAGGGGATGAGATAGCGCGCACGCTGCTCGTCGTTGCAGGCGCAGAGGATATTCGACGGCCTCCCCCACCATACATTCAAGGCCATGGACGACCGCCCCAGTTCGCGCTCAAGCAGGGTGAAGGTCAAACTATCGAGACCGCCGCCGCCAAATTCCTCAGGGATGTTGGGAGCATAAAAGCCAATATCCAGGACCTTTTTCTGTATTTCCCGGCCCAACTCGGGTGGCACATGGCCTGTGCGTTCAATTTCCGCCTCCAGGGGATAAAATTCTTTTTCGACGAAGGCGCGGACCGTATCGACGACCATTTCCTGTTCGTGGCTTAAGCCGAAGTCCATTACCTGTCTCCTTCCTGAAGGCGCTTCCTGAATTTCCCAAGAATTTCACCGGCACCGTAATTCCGGGATTCCAGGCCCTGCATGACCGAGACAAGACAATCGTCGCGCAAGCGCTCCAGCTCCCGGATCGATGCATCTCCCGCCTGATCGTCCGATTGCCGGGCGATCTTGTCGACCAGGTCATCGGTCAAGTCCGGCACATCCATCAGTTTCGTCCACGGCAATTGGAGCGTCGGGCCAAACTGCTCCATGAAATGACGCATGCCGCCAGTCCCGCCGGCGATTCGATAGGTCAGGAAGGTTCCCATGAATGACCAGCGAAGGCCGGGGCCAAAGCGCATGGCGTCATCTATTTCCTCGGCGGTGGCGACATCGTCATTGATCATCCACAGGGCCTCGCGCCACAACGCTTCCATCAGCCTGTCGGCGATGAAGCCATCAATTTCCTTTCGCACATGAAGGGGTCGCATGCCGATAGAGCCATAGAACGTCATGGCGTTTTCTTTGGTTTCGCTCGATGTCAGGTTGCCGCCACAAACTTCGACAAGCGGCATCAGGTACACAGGATTAAACGGATGGCCAACGACGAAACGTTCCGGGTTTTTAATGTCGGCCTGAATGCGTGATGGCAGCAAGCCCGATGTGGACGAGCCGATAATCACATCCGGGCCCATAACCTGGCAGGCATCAGCCAAGACAGATTTTTTCAAATCTTCCCGTTCGGGCAGGCTTTCCTGGACAAAGTCGGCCGCTTCGACGGCTTCGCCGATAGACCCTGCAAAGCGAATATTTCCTTCGTTCGGCAACGATGACGGGGCAATTTGCTTGTAAGCGCGTCGGGCGTTATCCAGAACCTCGGTTGTTTTTTTCTCAGCCTCCGGGTCGAGATCAAAAAGCGCTACGTCCAACCCGTTCAGCAGGCACCGGGCCGCCCACCCGGCACCGATAACACCGCCACCCAGAAGGCCAACTGTTTTGATTTTTCTCATGGCTATGACCGTTTAACGAGCTTGAGTTTCCGGCGCACTTCATCCGGTCTGATGACTTTTACGTTCATTGATTCAAGCAACGTGACGGCACGCTCGACCAGACCGGCGTTGGATGTTTTGACACCTTTGGAAAGGTAAATGTTGTCTTCCAAACCGACCCTGACATTGCCCCCGGCAAGTGCCGCCATGGCAACAAAGGGAATTTGCATGCGGCCGATGGAAAAGGCCGAAAATACGCAATTGTCCGGCAAGGCGTTGACCATGGCCATGAATGTGTTTGGATCGTCTGGGGCACCATAAGGGATACCCATACACAACTGGATCATTAACGGATCATCGATCAAGCCTTCTTTTACCAGATCCTTGACCATGACCAGATGGCCAAAATCAAAAACCTCGAGTTCGGGCCTGACGCCCAACGATTGAACGTGCCGGGCCATGGCGCGCAGGGTATCTGGCGTATTGGTCATGACATAGTCGCCACCGGCGGCAAAGTTCATGGATCCGCAATCCAGCGTGCATATTTCAGGCAGCAGGTTGCTGACATGAACAAGGCGTTCCGTCGCCCCGGCCATATCAGTCCCGGCATCATTCAGCGGCAGGGGCGTTTCCGCACCGCCCAGCACCAGATCACCGCCCATGCCGGCGGTCAGGTTAATGACCACATCAACATCGGCGGAACGGATACGGTCGACGGTTTCTTTGAACAATTCAGGATCACGAGATCCCTTGCCGGTTTCCGGGTCACGCACATGAATATGCACGACGGCGGCCCCCGCCTTTGCGGCATCAATCGCAGAGCTGGCTATTTGTTCCGGTGTGACCGGCACATGGTCACTTTTATCTGCTGTATCGCCAGCGCCGGTAACGGCGCAGGTCAGGAATACTTCCCAATTCATGTCATGTCCCCCTACCTATCGGATAAGGAAGTCTATTGCCGGTTGAGGGATGTTTTGATACATTTTTAGACAGTATGAGCCATTTATCGACAAATATTTCCCCTGAACACTTTGGTTTCCTGTTGTTGCCAAAATTCAGCAGTCTTTGCCTGGCCAATGCCCTCGAACCGCTCAGGGCCGCCAACCTTATTGCCGGGCGCCCCTTATATAGCTGGAGCCTCTACTCCCTGGATGGAAGGGATGCCGTCAGCTCCAGCGGGCTGACGACAGGGGCCACCAAGCGGCTGCAAGATGCCCATGAGACAAACACCCTGTTTGTGGTTTCCAGCTACGACTACAAACGTCAGGTTTCCAAGCCACTTCTGAGAGAACTGGTCCAGCTTTCCCGGCAAAACCGCATTTTGGGCGGCCTTGATACGGGAAGTTTCATTTTGGCCGAGGCCGGCTTGCTTGATGGCTATCACGCGACCATTCACTGGCAGGAATTGGGGATTTTTGAAGAAGCCTTCCACGAAGTCCTGACCGTGGCCGATCGGTTCGTTATTGATCGGGACCGAATCACCGCCGGCGGCGCCACGACGACGCTTGACCTTATGCTTCACCTTATCCGCGAGCGCCATGGCGAGGCCCTGCGTCTGGATGTGGCCGGTTTGTTTATTTACGACGGCACCCATGTGGGTGGAGACCCGCAACGCGCCCCGCCGCCCATGGACTCGCTGCCCTATCCATCGGACATTGGCCCGGTCATCGCCCTGATGGAATCCAACATCGAGACACCCCTGACAATAGGGGAAATTGCCCGCCGACTGGGCCATTCACAAAAGAAACTCGAGCGCCGGATCAGGGGCATTCTCAACACCACCCCCGTCGGCTATTACCAACATGTCCGACTGTCGGCGGCCCGTTCCATGGCCATGGAAACAATCATGCCGGTTTCCGAGATCGCCGTTCGTACCGGATTCTCGTCGGCCAGCGCCCTGACCCGCGCCTTTCGCCAGCATTTTTCCATGACACCCAGCGACTTAAGACGCCGGATTCAAGGGTTGGCCTAATTTGAGATTATTTTTTATCCAGGGTGACGCTGCGACCGCACCAGTCCGGAAGCACGGACACTGCGGCTGCCTTTAATGCCGACTGAACGTTATCGGCCATCGGTGCCGTTTTTCCCGCCCGGGTATCAAAATGCAATCCAAGGCACTCGAACGTTGACCTTTCCACGCCATCGACTTTCATCACATGAGCAAATCGAATCCGCTTTGCGTCCGAGCCAAGGATCATTGATTCAATTTCCATTACGGCCGGCGCCCGCACTTCCTTCAGGTAACGAACATGGCTTTCAACCGTATACAATGCGGCGCCTGTGCGCTCAAAATAATCAACGCCAATGGAAAAGTATTCCTGAAGCTGCCAAGTGGCATTGCTGAACGGCACAAGGTAGTAGGCTTCGTTCAAATGCCCATAAGCGTCCAGCCAATGGTCCTGCACAGGTTCCGAATGCAAGCTCAGCATGTTTGCATGCCCATCAACCAACAATATTCGACGGCGATCCGGCGACAAAGTTTTCAATATTATCGATCAATTGGTCACACAAAATTTGCATGGCTTCCTGGCTGGCCCAGGCAACGTGCGGCGTGACAATAACGTTGGGCCGGTCGAGAAGTTTCAGCATGGGGTTGTCGTTTTCTGGCGGCTCACTACAAACAACATCAATGCCAGCGCCGGCAATCAGCCCTTCGGTGATCGCCTGGGCCAGGTCCGCATCGTCTATCAGGCCGCCGCGGGCGGTGTTGATAACAAGGGCCGTTCGCTTCATGCGCCGGAATTCATCCATGCCGACAATGCCCTTGGTTGCCGGCATCAGCGGGCAGTGCAGGGCAATGACATCGCTGGTCTCAATCACTTCATCAAACGGCGTGTAAAGGGGGCCTAAACCCTGGACGCCCTTATGGGCGGCGAACATAACCTGCATACCGAAGACCTTGGCGATGGTCGCCACCGATTGGCCAATGGAGCCCTCACCAATGATGCCAAGTTTTGATCCATGCAGATCGTTGATGGGATGGTTGAAGAAGCAGAACTGTTCGGACTTTTTCCATTCGCCGTTTTTCACATCTTCCCGGTAACCGATAATGCCGCGCCGGAGCGCCAGGATCAGGCCAAAGGTCAGTTCGGGCACCGTGTGGATGGCGTAATTACGAATATTGGAAACGGTGACGCCGTTTTTCTTGCAGGCGGCAAGGTCAAAATTATCGGTGCCGGTAGCCGCGACAGCGATGAGTTTTAAATCAGGCAACTGATCGAGCATTTCGGCGGTAATCTTCACCTTGTTGACAACCGCGATGTCGGCGCCGCTCAACCGTTCGACCACCTTATCGACGCTGGTTTTCCCGTAATCTTTCCAATCATGTTCAAAATCCGGCTTGCGGACGGTGACGTATGGGGCAACGGTGTCGCAATCAAGAAATACGATTTTATGTGTCATTGTTGGTTCCTCGCCTGAAGCACTATTTTATTTGTAACTACCGGCCACGCGCGCAC
>JABMOQ010000067.1 GCA_013204045.1 Rhodospirillaceae bacterium
GCATTACGAATGCGATGCTCTACCAACTGAGCTAAGGCGGCCTATGTTGTCCGCCCTACTTACTGCGGCGGGCTTTCGCCGTCAATCTCTTGTCCGGCCTTGACCGGGGCGGCCAGCAGGTCCATATCGCCAGCACTTCTATCGGCGATAGCCGTAATGCCCGGCACCCGGGGCGGGCAGCGCCAGGAAAAGCTGTCAAATCCCCCGCATTTTCCGCATAGGGCCGTCCAGCCGACGGCCCTGTTGCCGCAGCCGTCGCACACCCAGGCCGAGTCTGGTTCGGCGTCGGCGGCGCGGACCAGCCATTCGTGAGCGGCCGCCTTGTTGATGTTTTCGCCCTCTTCCAACTTCGCCATTAGCCGGCAGTACCCGATGCTGACCGGGCCTTGGTCGCCTAAGGTCATCATGTTCTTGCGCGCATCGCCCCATAATCCGGCGTCAATGGCGACCTTTGCCAACATCATCAGGGTTTCATTGTTTGCCGCCTTGAACGATGCCAGTTTTTGCGCCGCCTTCATCTTTTTAATCGGGTCGGCAGCATCGGAGGCGCGCCAGTAAACGTCGGCAAGGTCCGGGTGGGGGTCCTCACGCCATGCCGCCTCGATCACGGCGATGGCCTTTTTCGGCTTGCCCTGCTCAATCAGAAGGCCGGCATAATGCGTCGCCGCCGGAACAAATTCCGGGGCATCAGCCTGGGCTTTTTTAGCCAGGCTCAACGCCTTTGCCGGATCGCCGGCTTCCTCGGCTTCCATACTCAACTGGTGCCCGAGCACCGCTCTGTGTCGCTTTACGTGCTTGTCCTCAAGCAACTTGCCGTGCACAGCGCCGGAAAGGGCCTCGCTGGCCTCGGACCAATGTCCCGACCGGCTGGCAAGGTCGAACAGGGTGCGCACCACCCACTCGCTTTTCGGCTGTAACCTGTAGGCGCGGCGAACCCATTTCAAGGCTGCCGGCCCGTCGCCTGCCTTGACCGCCTGATTGAGCAGCCCGCGAAGCCCCAGGAATTCAGTTTCCGGGCGTTCGAGCATTTCGGTGAAAAATTTTTCGGCGGCCTTGCCGTCGCCACTTAATTGGGCGGCCTGCGCCGACAGCAGCATTGTCAGCGGAGGATCATCAAGCAGCCCGTTGGCGCGCCTTCCCTGTCGTTCGGCTTCTTTGGCATCGCCAGCTGCGACCGCGACCATGCCGCGCGTCAGGGCGACATATCCACGGCGGCTACGACTGTCGCGGCGCATTCTGAATAAGCCGGCCGGAACACCGCGCACGAAAATCCAGATCCGGTAGACAAGCGCCGTAATCACGCCGAAGCCGACAAAGGTGGCCGTCAACACGGCGGCAGATGTTTCTATTTCATAGCCCTGCCAGACAAGCGTCATGTGACCCGGATTGTCGGCCAGCCACATGCTGGTGGCGGCAAGAACACCAAGCAGAAATAGAAACCATAAGGCGCGAATCATTCCTTGGGTCTCCCTATTCGACCTTGGTCGTCAGCAGCGATATGGCATACACATGCAGGCTGGCAATCGCCGTATCGGCCGCGAGGCGGGCGCGGGCGCGGTTAAGCCATGGCTTTGCCGCCTCTGCTGCCGGGCCGTCGATGGCGGCGATAATGTTTACGGCGGCTTTCAGGTCCCCTTTGCCAATACTTTCGGAAGCCTCGATCAGGTTCCCTGCGAACGGCGACGGCTCGGTGCTAACCCGGCGCACCGTAACCAGGCTTTTAATTTTATTCAGGGCTTCGGCAAGCAGGCCACTGTCCGGCTCATTGCCCTCCCCAGTCGTTTCGATGGGTTCTGCCGGGGCGGGTACTGGGGCCGCAGCAGCGATAGCGCGGGCCGCTGTGTCAAGCTCCAGATAAAGCATTTTCACCGTCGGAATGCCGCTTCCGGCGTGGATGTCCAGTTCACCAACCATGCCGAGGAAGTCCGGATTATCGCCCCCCAGTGCCTTCACTGCCTCAAGCGCGCGGGTGAAGGGGGCGCTGGTGCTCAGCGTCTCGCGCAGGTAGCTAACGGCCAATACCAGGGACTGAGCCTTGACCAGTTTTGGTGAAGCGGCTTCCAGGTCTGAACCGTTAGTAGCAACAGCCGTTTCCAGTTCGCCGAGGCGCTTGATAATGGCATCAAACGTTTCGCCGTTTTCTTCCAACCGCGACAGGCGTCCGGAAAGCCGCTCCAGAGAATCACTGCTTTGAATCATCTCGGCTGTATTTTCCGTCGCTTTAATCATTTTTCGCACGTCACCAACCTCACCCTCGATAACGTTGAGCCGTGCCATAAGTGTTTGCAGTTGTTCATCGAGGCGTCCGCGTTCGGCTTCCAGGTCCTGGATCGAGCCGCCACTTTCACGCACCTTGGCAAGCTCTTGCTCCATTCCGGCGAGGCGTGCATCCAGAACGTCCGTGGGCGAAGCCCGGCCGTCGGAGCGTTCCAGCGCCGGAAGGAAATCGATGACAAAGGGGGACCATAACGGCAGGGTCGCATAACCGCCGCCCATGATGACGGCCAGAAACATGAGCGTCCATAGAAGACCCGGAATTCCGTTGCCCCGCGCCGGCAAAGGTCGGCGGGTGTGAACGGAAGCTTCGGTCGTTGTTTCGGACTCAATGCCCGCCGCCGACGCCGCCGGGACTTCTTTATTCTTTTCGGTTAGCTTGTCGGCACCTTCGCCAGACTTGTCGTCCGGTTTGGTGTCATCCTTGTTTGGCTTCTTGGTCAATGAGATCAAGCCCCTTTGTTCCTGCCATTTTTCACAATATCAAAACTATCAGGTGTCTGCATTAGCTAATAGAGGCGATCAACGCCGCCTGGTCGGGGCTTTTTGCGACCACCACCCGGGCCCAGTCAAGATCGCCGGCGCAGGCTGCTACGGCGTCGCTAAGGCAATAGGCGGTAAGCCTGGATATTTTTTCGCCAAGCCCGGATTTTTTTGCCAAAACGACAAAACTTGCCGCAGTCCGCGGCGAATAAAAAACGACCCCGTCCACATCACCGGCCTGCAAAGCGGCGATGGCGGTTTCAGAAAGCGTGGTGGCCTTGTCCGCCGTGTACAGCACGGCACGGCTGTAGGCAAAGCCAGCGCCCTCTAACTGCCCGGCAAGATCGCCGGCGATGCGGCTGCCGGCCACATGCAACAGGCTTCCCCGGGCCGGATCAAGTTTTTCACAAACCAGCCCGGCCAAAGCTGCCACATCGCCGCTGGCGCTGCTGACATCCGTGAAGCCTGCATCATGGGCGGCGCTGGCCGTTGCTTCGCCGACCGCATAAACCGGCAAGGTCCGCGCATCGGAAAGGCGGGCAAAGGCGCGCACCCCGTTGGCGCTGGTCATCAGCAGGGCTTGCACGCCGCCTAAATTCGGCGCCGGACCCTGGGTAGGTTGGATGGTCAGCAGTGGCTCGATCAGGCTATCGATGCCCTTCTCTGCCAGCAGGGCTGCTAATGGGGCGGCGTCTTCGGCGGGGCGGGTGATCAGCAACCGCATCGCGCTATGCCGATCCGTCAAAAAAACCGGGGCCGGCGCGGCTTTTTAATTCTTCCCCGGCATCCCGGCCGATGGCGTCCGCGTCTTTCGCAGGGCCCGTACGCGTGGTTTCCAGCACCTGGCTGCCATCGGGGCGGGCAGCCAGGCCGCGCAATGAAATCTTGTCGCCATCCAATTCGGCCAGCGCCGCAATCGGTGTCCGGCATGAACCGTCGAGCACCGTCAGCAGGGCGCGTTCCGCGGTTACCCGCGTCACCGTATCGGTGTGGTTGAGCGGGGCCAGTGATGCCAGCGCCCGCCCATCGCCATCCCGGCAGGTGACGCCGATAGCGCCCTGAGCCACGGCGGGCAGAAGTTCTTCCGGCTCAAGAATAGAGGTCGCCACATCCGATTGACCAAGCCGGTTCAGTCCAGCCAGTGCCAGCAAGGTGGCATCGACCTCGCCGGCGGCGAGTTTTTTCAATCGTGTTTGCACGTTGCCGCGAAATGTCACGACTTTCAGATCCGGGCGGCGATGGAGGATAAGCGCCTGACGCCTGAGCGACGCCGTGCCAACGACGCTGCCGGCAGGCAAGCCCGAAAGGGTTTCGGCGCGCGTCGATATGAATACGTCGCGCACGTCTTCGCGCTCCAGCATGCACGGCAGGATAATGCCGACGGGTAGCCATGTCGGCACATCCTTCATGGAATGAACGGCCAGGTCGATACGACCATCCAGCATGGCCTCGTCTATTTCCTTGGTGAACAGCCCCTTGCCGCCGACCTCGGCCAGCGCCCGGTCGAGAATGATGTCGCCGGTGGTTTTGATGACAACGATCTCGATCGCTGCTTTCAGGCCGGGATCGGCGGCGATCAGTTGATCGCGCACCTGTTCGGCCTGGGCCAGGGCCAGTGGGCTGCCACGGGTACCGATGCGAAGGGGCGATTGCGAAGTCATTAATATTTATATCCCAAATTGTTGGTTCCTGGCCGGGCCACGGGGTAAAGTCCGGTCCCGGTAGATAAGGTGTTTATAGATGATCGTGCTCGGCATCGAAACAAGTTGTGACGAAACCGCCGCCGCCGTCGTGTCATTCAGCGAAGGCGCGGGCGGGCGGATACTATCCAATGTGGTGTTGTCCCAGCTTGACGAGCACCGGCCCTATGGCGGAATCGTGCCGGAAGTGGCGGCCCGCGCCCATTTGCAGCATGTAGACCGGCTTGTCGCCGAAGCCATGGAGACGGCAGGAGTCAAATTCACCGATTTGGACGCCGTCGCCGCGACCGGCGGGCCGGGGCTGATTGGCGGCGTCATCGTCGGCGTGATGACCGCCAAGGCCATTGCCGTTGCGGCAAACCTGCCGTTCATGGCCGTTAATCATCTTGAAGGCCATGCACTCAGCGCCCGCCTGGAAGCCGAGCAGCCGCCCGAATTTCCCTATCTGTTGTTGTTGGTTTCCGGGGGCCATTGCCAGTTGCTGACCGTCGAGGGGGTCGGCCGTTACCGGCGCCTCGGCACCACCATCGACGATGCTTTGGGCGAGGCCTTCGACAAGGTCGCCAAGATGCTGGGTCTCGGCTATCCGGGCGGCCCGGCAGTCGAGGCGGCGGCCGAGGGCGGTGACGGCGCACGCTTTGCCCTGCCCCGGCCCATGAAGGGGCGGCCCGGCTGTGATTTCTCGTTTTCCGGCCTGAAAACGGCGGTCCGCCATGCGGTCGAAAAATTGCCCGAGGGATCCCTGGAGGCCCAGGACATTGCCGATCTTTGCGCCGCCTTCCAGGACGCCGCTGCCGATACCCTGGCCGACCGCACGGATCATGCGCTGGACACCTTCATGGACGCCCATCCCGGCGGACAAGTCCTGGTCGTCGCCGGCGGCGTCGCCGCTAATGAGGCGATTCGGAGTCGCCTCGGCAAGCTGGTCGAGGCCCGGAACTTCCGGCTGGTGGTGCCCCCGCAAGCCTTGTGCACCGACAATGCGGCGATGATCGCCTGGGCCGGTATCGAACGTCTCGGCGCGCAAGGGCCCGGCGCGGCAGATGGGCTGGATTTCGCGCCCCGTCCCCGCTGGCCGCTGGACCCGGACGCCCCCGCCGCCGCGTTTGCTGGCGTCAAGGCCTGATAAAAGGCATAACAGGGCGATGAGCAAAACCTTGCGTAAAGATATTCAGAAAATCGGCGTCATCGGAGCCGGGGCCTGGGGTACGGCGCTGGCGGCGGCGGCCACAAGTGCCGGCCGCGACGTGGTGATCTGGACCCACGAAGCAGGCGTCGCTGACACCATTAATAAAAACCATGAGAACACCGCCTTCCTGCCGGGGGTCCCCCTGGATGCCAGCATCCGGGCGACCCCCCATATGGCCGAGGCCGCAGATGCCGATGCCCTGCTGCTGGTCATGCCGGCGCAGTTTCTGCGCGCCGTCACCGGTGAGCTGTCCGCTCTCTGCCAGCCGGGGACGCCTGCGGTTATCTGCTGCAAGGGCATCGAACAGGGAACCGGCGCCCTGATGAGCGAGATTTGCGCCGAAACCTTGCCGCAGGCGCCGCTGGCCGTGCTGTCCGGACCGACCTTTGCCATCGAGGTCGCCCACGGTCTGCCAACGGCGGTGACGTTGGCCTGCCGGGATAAAACCCTGGGGGCCGCGTTGGCCGAAGCCATCGGCTCGGTGAGCTTCCGTGCCTACCGTTCCCATGACTTGATCGGGGCCGAGATCGGCGGCGCCGTAAAAAATGTACTGGCCATCGCGTGTGGCATCATCGAGGGTCGCCGCCTTGGCGACAATGCCCGCGCCGCCCTGATCACCCGCGGCCTGTCGGAAATTATACGGCTTGCCGTCGCCAAGGGAGCCGAGGCCGAAACCCTGATGGGGCTTTCCGGCCTGGGCGACCTGACGCTGACCTGTAACGCCATTCAATCGCGGAATTTTTCCCTGGGCGTTGCCCTTGGCGAAGGCCGAACCCTTGATAAAATTCTCGGTGAACGCACATCCGTCGCCGAGGGCGTGCATTCCGCCGCTTCGGTCACGGCGTTGGCCCACAAGCTGGGCGTCGAATTGCCCATCTGTACCGCCGTTGATGGAATTTTAAATAATTTCGCCGACATCGATTCCGCCATTCAGGGCCTGTTGGCGCGCCCTGTCGGTGTCGAGACCTGACCTTTAGGAAAAGGAAACTGGATCATGCTTTACGTCATTCACTGCACCGATAAACCGGATTCTGCCCATGTGCGGGCCGCAAACCGCCCGGCCCATCTGGCGTATGCCGAAACCCACCGGGATATCCTTTATATCGGTGGGCCGACCTTAAGCGACGACGGAAACGGCATGACCGGCAGCGTATTGATCGTCGATTTCGAAAACATGGCCGAGGCCGAGGAATTCGCCACAGGCGATCCCTATGCCCAGGCCGGGCTTTTTGAAAGCGTTACCATCCAGCCCTGGAAAATGGTTTTTGCACCGAAATGACCATCAAGCTGTGTACCCTTGATGAGATTGAGGACGGCGATTCGAACGGGTTTTTCGCCGAATACGATGGCCGGGTTCAGGGCTTTATCGTCGTCAGAAGGACTGAGCAGGTGTTCGTCTACGTCAATTCCTGCCCCCATATCGGGACGCCGCTGGATTTTGCCCCCGGCCAGTTCCTGGACCTGAACAAAGCCTTTATCCTGTGTTCAAGCCATGGCGCCCTGTTCCAGATTGAAGATGGCCTGTGTATCTCCGGCCCGTGCGCCGACCAAAGCCTGACGGCGGTGCCCCATGAAGTCCGCGAAGCGGCAATTTTCCTGATATAACCTTGTATCGTCGCCGATATTTGAGATAATCGCCCCTAACAAGAATTGCGCCGCAAACACATGACGGTGCCATCAATTTGCTACCAGGGAGGATCAACGGCATGTCTGACAACGAGCTTTTTCCGGTCCGCGACGACGTCGCCAAGGCGGCGTGGGTCGACAACGACAAATACCTTGAAATGTACAAGCAGTCCGTCGAAGACAACGAAGGATTCTGGGGCGAACACGGCAAGCGCATCGACTGGATCAAGCCCTATACCCAGGTCAAGGATGTCACCTTCAACAAGCCCGATGTATCCATCAAGTGGTATCATGACGGCACCCTGAATGCATCGGCCAACTGTCTCGATCGGCACCTGGAAACCCGCGGCGATCAAACGGCGATCATATGGGAAGGCGACGATCCGACCGTTGCCAAGCACATCACCTATAAGGAGTTGCACGCCGAAGTCTGCAAATTCGCCAATGCCATGAAGGCCGAAGGCGTCAAGAAAGGCAGCGTGGTGACCATCTATATGCCAATGGTCCCGGAAGCCGCCGTCGCCATGTTGGCGTGCACGCGCATCGGTGCCATTCATTCGGTGGTGTTTGGCGGTTTTTCGCCAGACGCCCTGGCCGGACGCATCGAAGATTGCAAATCTCACTGCGTCATCACCGCCGACGAGGGCGTGCGCGGCGGCAAGCCGATCCCCCTGAAGGCCAATGTGGATGCGGCCATCGAGAAATGCGGCGGCGTCGATACGGTATTTGTGGTGACCCGCACCAAGGCCGACATCAACTGGGTCGAGGGCCGCGACGTGCGCTATTACAAAGCCTGCGCAGATGCCTCGGATGTCTGCGTGCCGGAAGAAATGAGCGCCGAAGATCCGATGTTCATCCTCTACACCTCTGGCAGCACCGGCAAACCGAAGGGCGTGATGCACACCACCGGTGGCTACATGGTCTATGCATCCATGACCCATCAGTACGTGT
Organism: Rhodospirillaceae bacterium; assembly: GCA_013204045.1. Lineage (GTDB taxonomy): Bacteria > Pseudomonadota > Alphaproteobacteria > Rhodospirillales > JABHCV01 > JABMOQ01. The sequence continues at coordinate 8,224 of JABMOQ010000067.1, forward strand.
TCGACTACAAGGATGGGGATGTTTACTGGTGCACCGCCGACGTCGGCTGGGTTACCGGGCACAGCTATATCGTCTACGGACCGCTGGCCAATGGTGCGATTACGGTGATGTTCGAGGGCGTGCCCAACTATCCGGATACATCACGTTTCTGGCAGGTCTGCGACAAGCACAGCATCAATATTTTCTACACCGCGCCGACCGCCATTCGCGCCTTGATGCGCGACGGCGACGGCCCGGTCAAGAAAACCAGCCGCAAGTCGATCCGGCTTCTTGGCACCGTCGGTGAGCCGATCAATCCGGAAGCCTGGCTTTGGTATTATAATGTGGTCGGCGAAGGGCGTTGTCCGATTGTCGATACCTGGTGGCAGACCGAAACCGGCGGCATTTTAATAACCCCGTTGCCGGGCGCGACGGCAACCAAACCGGGTTCGGCGACGCGGCCGTTCTTCGGCATTCAACCGCAACTGGTCGATGGTGACGGCAAGGTGCTAGAAGGGGCAGCATCCGGGAACCTGTGTATTGCAGATTCATGGCCGGGCCAGATGCGCTCCGTCTATGGCGATCACCAACGTTTCATCGATACGTATTTTTCGACCTATCCCGGCAAGTATTTTACGGGTGACGGTTGCCGCCGCGACGAGGACGGCTACTACTGGATTACCGGCCGGGTCGATGATGTGATTAACGTGTCCGGTCACCGTATGGGTACGGCGGAAGTTGAAAGCGCTCTGGTTGCACACTCCAAGGTGGCCGAGGCCGCCGTCGTCGGCGCACCGCATGATATAAAGGGCCAGGGCATCTATGCTTATGTAACCCTGAACGCCGGCGTGGAGCCGTCCGACGCGTTAGCCGACGAGCTAAAGAAATGGGTGCGCAAGGAAATCGGGCCGATCGCTACACCGGACTGGTTGCAATGGGCGCCAGGCCTGCCGAAAACCCGTTCGGGGAAAATCATGCGCCGGATCTTGCGCAAGATAGGCGAAAATGATTACTCAAATCTGGGAGATACTTCGACCCTGGCCGACCCCAGCGTCGTCGAAGACCTGATCGAGAACCGCCAGAACCGGTGAGCAGGAATTGACGGTAATATAAAGGCCAACCGTCAGCCGCTCTTTGCATGGCGCACCCTGTCCAGATTGCCTTGCGCGACCTTGGCCGTATTTTTACGCCCGAACTGGGCATAAACTTCGGTGGCGCCCGCGAAACAGGCCTCCGCTTCGTTCAGCAAGGTAGCGTTTTTATCGCGCTTGTATAACGAGAACGTCACTGCGCCAAGATTGTTCGCCGTCTGCGCCCATAACAGAGGCGCCACCTCGCGGCGCCTGACTTCAAGAGCCTGACGAAAACAAGTAGCAGACTGATCCAGCGTGCGTGTTCCAGCAACCATTTCGCCCAACTGCATCAAAGTAACGCCGATCTGGTTGAGAAGTTCCGACCAGGGTCCGGGCATGGTCTGACGGGTAAATACCAGCAGCGCTACCTGATAAGCCTCGCTGGCCTCCTTCAGCTTCTGCACGGTTTCAATAAAGGATGACTGCCTGACCAGCACATCGCCCAGATGAATATGGGCCAGCGCCCAGTCATTGGCATGGGTTTGCAGGCTCAATGCCGCCACGACCGCCCGGTAAGCATCAGCCGCTTCCAACAGAGGCGGCAGGGAGTTATCCCGCTTTGACTGCGCCTGCAAGGCCGCCGCCAAATGATTATGGGCCAGCGCCCAGTTCATTGGGTTCTCCCGGTCGTAGGTATTCGACAGCGCTCCCTTGTAGGTTTTGATAGCCCGATCAAGGTAGGAATCGTCTCCATTCATGCGCCACAATGATGAAAAAATACTGCCGATGAATGTCGTCACGGAAGCAAACTGGCGCTGCTCCAGATTGCTTGGAGGAACGTCCATATATGCGGTGAGTTTAACGGCCTCGATCTCTAGCATGCGTGTCAGGTCGGTCCGGTCCAGGCCTTTTTTTCGCGGTCCGGCAGCAGCAATGGAAGAGGCGAGAATTATGTCTTCCAGGGCGGAATCATAATTGATGGGAATTTCCAACGTGTCGGCAAGGCCAATACTACCCGGTTGTTTGTCCGTATCGGCAACGGCACACAGAAAGTGAATGGACAGGTTTTCTTTCTCGACATCGATCTCGCCCCACAACAACAGATCCGTTTCCGTGGCGATCATCCATTTTCGCCCCATTTCGGCCGCGTGCAGGAATTTTTCCACCATGTTGCCGCGACCGCTGACCTTCAGCTTTTTGTTGAAAAGCTGTGCCTTAATGCCGCTTTTTTGGGCTAACATGCCAATCAGTCGCTGTGCCACTTCATGGCCCTTTGGGCCATCGAAATCACATATAAGGATACTAAGGGCCGCCGGTTGAGCCATATGGGCGGGCACAAAGGCATCTGCCGATTGCGGATTGTCGGCATCCGGGCCATTTTTTGGTGGCGTCACCAGCCAATCAATGACCGATTTGATCGACATGAATTCATGATCCCTGCATATAGTCTTTTCTGCCCGACGGGCATTCCGCAAGATGCCCGAGATATGGCTCACGGGCAAGCAGTAGTATCTCGCTGTTTTTGAGTATTTGAAGCAGTTTGCGGGTTCAGGGCAGGGTGCCCTAGCACCACGACCTGCGTTTGCCGCCCCCATAGGCCCGTCCCAACCCGATCCCAATCAAGGCGCTGGCACAATCCCTGCCGTCTGCGGCTTCCATGCGGGCGACCACCCGTTTCGCATACTTACCAAAGCGAATATCCCTGAGCAAAATATCTCCGGAAGCCAGAAGATCGGCTAAAAAATCGCGAGCCTTGAGGGCAAGATCACTTTCAGCCAAACACCGCCCTCGCAGTTCCGGTGCATCGATGCCAAACAGCCGGACCGTGGTTTCTATTTCCTGTCCCAGCCAGATGTGCGCCCTGACGACGACGGTATCGCCGTCTATGACTCTGATGATCTTGGCCCGAATCGGACCGGGGATAGTGTCGGGAAGTTTCGAGGCTGAAGCTGGCACATGGGTTATGACAACTGCCGTCGCCAAGACAGCCGCGTGAAATCTATGCACCAGCATGTGGCGCAGGGCATTTTGTATCGACATCAAGGTCATGCCGATCGCAACCTATAATGTTATTGTTAATTATTTATACCTTATTAGGTGTAAAACGAAAAGGCTAAAACGTTAAAAATCGATACAGCGGCCCTTCTTCTCCCAATCGCCGTAACGGGTCGGTTCCGGCCCGTCGGGTCCGCCCGTTTCTTCTTCCAGGTGCCCCGGGGGAATCTTCTTCTGTCGCCGTTTGTCGGTCACGGTCCCGGGGTTCGGGGGCTTTGTTTTCTTATTTTCGGCAGGTATATCGCTCATATTATCCGGATTCCGTCTGTGAGGCACATATGCACCTTGTCATTGAATATATTAAAAACCGACTCAAAACCATTGCCATATTGCCGCCTGATGCGGCATGTAGAGCCATGAACGGCACCCCCATCACGCCCCGAATGATAGCCCTCGATCTGTTGGCCGCGGTGCTTAAGCATCATCGGCCCCTTGATGAGGCGCTCGCTCAGTCGCAAGACCTTGCCATTCAGGATGTTCGGGACCGGGCGTTCGTTCGCAACCTGACGGCGACGACGTTGCGCCGTCTGGGCCAGATAGACGACGCCATCGGGCGCTGTCTGGAACGACCGCTGCCCAGGAGAGCCATTGGCGTTCGCGATGTGCTGCGTCTGGGTGCCTGTCAGTTGCTTTTTCTAAATACCCCGGCCCATGCCGCCGTCGATACCGCCGTAACGACGGCAGCCAATCGTGGCCTCGGCGATTATAAAAAATTAATCAACGCGGTGCTTCGGCGCCTGTCAAAAGAGGGCCAAAGATTTCTGGCTGATCAGGATCCAGGGCGCCTAAATACACCCCAATGGCTTTGGGAATCCTGGACTGCGGCGTATGGGATAGAGACCTGCCGACGCATCGCTGAAGCCCACCTGTTCGAGCCGCCACTGGACATTACCGTCAAAGCCGACCCTGAAAAATGGGCCGGCCTGCTGAACGCGGAAATCTTGGCCACCGGGTCGCTGCGACTGACGGCGGGCGGCTCTGTCACGGCGATGCCCGGCTTCGATGAAGGTGCCTGGTGGGTGCAGGA
>JABMOQ010000068.1 GCA_013204045.1 Rhodospirillaceae bacterium
AATTTATATCGAGGACCTGCGCGAAGAATTCGTTCGCGATTATGTCTTCCCCATGTTCCGGGCTAACGCCCTTTACGAGGGCACCTATCTGCTCGGCACCTCTATCGCCCGGCCACTGATTGCCAAGCGCCAGATCGAGATCGCTGCCGAAGTCGGGGCAGATGCTGTTAGCCACGGGGCCACCGGCAAGGGAAACGATCAGGTGCGCTTCGAGCTTGGCTACTATGCGCTCAATCCTGACATCAAGATCATCGCACCGTGGCGGGAATGGGATCTGACCAGCCGCACCAAACTGATCGAATATGCTAACAGCCATCAAATTCCGGTTCCCAAGGACAAGGAAGGCGAAGCGCCGTTCAGCCAGGATGCCAACCTTCTGCACATTTCGTCGGAAGGCAAGGCACTGGAAGACCCGTGGCAGGAGCCCGACTGGGACCTGGTGCTGACCCGCATCACGCCGCCGTGGCAAGCCCCCGACAAGGCATGCGAGCTAACCATCGATTTTGAGGGCGGCGACCCGACGGCCATCAACGGCAAAAAATTATCGCCGGCCATGCTGCTGACCAAGCTCAACGAACTGGGCGGCAACAATGGCGTCGGCATCACCGACATCGTCGAGAACCGGTTTGTCGGCATGAAGTCGCGCGGCGTTTACGAGACCCCCGGCGGCACGGTGCTGTTCCATGCCCGGCGGGCCATGGAAAGCCTGACCCTTGATCGTGGCGCCATGCACCAGAAGGACGAGTTGATGGCCCGCTATGCGGAGATCGTCTACAACGGCTTCTGGTTCGCCCCGGAACGGGAAATTTTACAGGCCGCCATCGACAAGGCCAGCGAACGGGTCACCGGTACGGTGCGCCTGAAGCTCTATAAGGGCAATGTCATGGTGACCGGTCGCAAGTCACCGCTCAGCCTTTATGATCTGGATATGGTTACCTTCGAGGAAGACTCGGTCTACGACCAGAAAGACGCCGAAGGCTTCATCAAGCTCAACGCACTGCGGCTGCGGCTGGCGAAAAAAATCAGGGGGTAGGTAATTTGACTGATGTGAAAGTCAGCGTCCTGTTCGTCTGCCTTGGCAACATCTGCCGGTCGCCGACCGCCGAAGGGGTGTTTCGGACTCTTGTCGAAGCCGAGGGCCTGGGCGAAAATTTCCATATTGATTCTGCCGGTACCGGGGCCTATCACGTGGGCCAGCCGCCGGACCCGCGCGCCCAGGCTGTGGCCCTGCGCCGCGACATCGATATCAGCAACCAGCGCGCCCGTCAGGCCCGCGCCAGCGATTTCCAGAAATTCGATTACGTGCTTGCCATGGACGACGATAATCATGCGGCGCTGTCGGTCATTTGCCCGCCGGGTTTGGACCATAAGCTACACTTGATGCTGAACTTCGCCGACGGCGTCGAAGGCCATGACGTGCCTGACCCTTATTATGCGCGCGGTAATGGCTTCGAGACCGTCCTCGACCTGTTGGAGCTGGCCAACCGGGGCTTGCTTGCCCACATCCGCGAAAAACACTTCTGAAAATCGCTTAACTTCTTGCTCAGGCAAATAGCGCTATAATCAACCCCGGATTTCTAAAGCGAACAACGGGGCAAACGCTGTGATTCTTAGGGCGCTGTTTTTTTTCTTCTTTTTAGCGGCGTTGGCCGCCCCCACCCTTGTCGCCGCGCAACAATCGGGTGCCGATGCAGGGCTGAGCCGCGAGGAACTCATCGCCAAGCAGCGCGCCCAACAGGAACAGCGCAAGCGCGTGATCAAACAACAACAGGAGCAAAAGCAGTTGCTGCAAAATCAAATGCAGCTTCAACAGGAACAGCGCCAATTTAGCCAGCAGCAAATCCAGCAACAAACTATTATGATTCTGCGCCAGCAACACCGGACCCGCATTACCGCATCCCTGGAACAAAACAAGCGCAACCAGCTGATTGGCGAACAGCGGAGCTCTGCCGAGCAATCGGTGGACCGTGGCAACGAATCCGAGATCCGTCGACAGGCCCAGTTGAAGCGGATTGAGCAACAGCAAAATACGGAATACCCGACCCTTAAACGTTATCTGGAATCCTTGAACCGCCAGAATTTGCGCGCCCAGCAGAAGCGCAGCGAAATTCAGTAACCCAGGCCGGCATCAACATGCGACAGGACATCACCGATTTAATCCACAACATCACCGGATCGGCCCTCGCCCACGCCACGGCCCTTGATGGTGGCTGTGTCGGCGACGTCTACAAGGTCACGCTGGCCGACGGCGGCGCTATTGTCGCCAAGGCGGGTGCGCCGGGAAGTGGCTTGGGATTAGAAGGCTTCATGCTGCGCTATCTGGCAGAACATTCAGGACTGCCAGTTCCCGAAGTACTTCACGCCGACGACGACGTGCTGATCATGAACTGGATTGAAAGTTCCGGCTCGCTGGGGCCTAAGGAACAAATTCACGCCGCCGATCTGGTTGCCGCCTTGCATGACATCACGTCGGACTCATATGGCTTTGAATGCGACACCGTCATCGGCGGCCTGCATCAGCCCAATCCACCCACGAAAAACTGGCGCACGTTCTTTGCCGAACAAAGGCTTATATATATGGGCCGTCAGGCAATGGATGCGAGAATGTTGCCAAACGCCGTCATGGCGCGACTTGAAAAGTTTTCAGGCCAACTGGACAAGTGGCTGATTGAGCCCGCAAAGCCGTCGTTGATCCACGGCGACATGTGGAGCGGCAACGTGCTTTCGGCGAAGGGCCGCATCACCGGCTTTATCGATCCCGCCATTTATTTCGCCGATCCTGAAATCGAGCTCGCTTTCTCCACCCTTTTCGGCACCTTTGGCGACACTTTTTTTGGGCGTTACCAAGAGCGGCGGCCCCTGCGGCCCGGCTTCTTTGAGGAAAGGCGAGAGCTCTACAACCTGTACCCGCTGCTGGTACACGTGCGCCTTTTCGGTGGTTCCTACGTGGCTTCCGTTGACAGAACTTTAAAAAAATTCGGTTTTTAGCGGATATTCGGAAAGGGTTTCATAGTGGGCGGGACCATGGCCCAGGTGACTGCGGAAAAGAACAAACGCGTCGACCCGAAACGGGCCCGCCCGGAAGCCCGCATTGGCCTCGGCCCAGTCGGCGATTTTTTGTGACGTCACTTTTTTTAGTCGGGCCAGGGTGACATGCGGGGTGTATTTGCGGTGTTCCGGCTCCAGCCCCAGGCGCACCATCGCCTGCTCGACCTTGGCCTGAAGGCGGTTAAGGGCTGGTTCCGGCTTCACATCGGCCCACACCGTATGCACCAAGTGGCCGCGACCAAACATTCCGGCCGCGTTCAGTGACAGATCAAACCCCGGTGCCGCCATCGCTATCAATGCGGTATCGATGTCTTCTGCCATATGGCCATCGACCTCGCCAATAAAGCGTAATGTTATGTGCATGTTTTCAGGACTGATCCAGCGCGCCCCCTTCAGCCCCGATGACATCCGGGCGAGGCACTCACGCACATCCACTGGCAGCGGGATGCCGACAAACAGTCGCATGGAAGGTCCCTCCCCCGGCTACTGAAACAGAACCAGTACCCCTGTATAGCCATAAAGCCGGCTGTTGGATATTTCCCCGTTGCCATAAAAGCCGACCAACGGTATGTCGCCGATAACCTCGCGGATCATCCCGATTTCCCGTCCTTCGGCCCCGAACAGGGACGGCCCCCGGGCGATACATGAATAATAAACGCCGCCTTTGGGCGGTCCGCTCAGTCGTTCTTTCAGGTTTTCGAGCATGGCGCGAAAATCGGCTTCGGCACTTGCCCTATCACGGCGGACGAATAAAACCTGTTCGCCCATATTGACGTTTTCGCCGATCGCCAGCCAACCCCGCCTGACATCGATACCGATCAGGGTGCGCACCATAAAATCACCCGTGTCGGAGCCTTCGATGGGGATGCCCACATGAACCAACCCCTGAACGCTGGCCATATCATTGGCAAGATCTTCGCCGATATCATCGGAAAACACTTCCAGTGCCGGTCGCCCGTCAAGAGCCATCAGAATGTTATTCGTGCACTCGGTTATAATATGGGGCCTGGATATGGGCTGGCAGCCCTGGCTTAATCCTGCCGCCACAGACAACCCGGGTGCAAACAGAACGCCCGATAATCCACCCGACGTAACGTCGTCGGCGATCTGGTAATTTATGCCGCCGCCCGATGATGTCAGCCCGCCGGCCAGAAACAGGGTGTGACGCTCGACCAATTCATCGATCACGGACGGAATATTCCCGTTCGCCGGATCCCCGTGGACGATACCGAAATGCGACTGCGTCGCCGCCAGCCATTGGGAAATATGGACAGGAATATCCCCTGTTTTTTCCAGCGTCGGCAGGGTGCAAAAAATATCTTCCGGCACCTGCGCCACCATAACGGCAACGGCGGAACGGTCGTAATAATCTCCCGGGATGCCGCCATCACCGCCTTGCGCACAAATGCCGGTGGCGACAGAGCCGGTCCAGTGTTTGATGCCCGTCTTCTGGCGCAAGAAAGTCAGGATGCTGGTAATGTCCGCCGCCAGCGCGCCTGAAACATACAGGAACCCCAGGGTGTAAGGATCGCCGTCCGATATGGATAGTTTCTCGGCACAAACCTTGGCGGCATGTGCCCAGTCATCGGCGGCGATGTGGACGGCCTTGAACACGCGCTATTTCCTTTCGCCAATCTGTTTCAGCATATCGCTTACGTGGGGTGCGATGCGCCCGACGACAATATCTACCCCCCGGGCATTGGGATGAATGGTGTCTTCCTGGTTCAGTTCCGGCACTGCGGCAACACCGTCGAGAAAGAAAGGATATAATAATACCCCGTGTTTTTCTGCCAGTCGGTGATAGATGGCGGCAAATTCGTCGCCATATTCTTTGCCCAGGTTGGGCGGCGCCTGCATGCCTGTCAGCAGAATTGCCAATCCATTTTCTTTCAGCCGCGTCAGGATAGCGTCCAGGTTGGCAAATGTCTGAGCCGGATCGAGTCCCCGCAGGCCATCGTTGGCGCCCAACTCGACAATTACCGCATCGGCACCCCGGGACAGCGACCAATCCAGGCGGCTTAACCCACCGGCCGAGGTATCGCCTGAAACGCCGGCGTTCTCGACCCGCACATCCAGGCCAGCCGCATTGAGTGCCCGTTCCAGTTTAGCCGGAAAAGAATCTTCCCGCATAAGCCCGTAGCCTGCGGTCAGGCTGTCGCCAAGGGCCACAATACGAAGTGGTTCCGCCGCCGCCGGCACTGTCCCCAGACACATAAGAAATAGTGTTGCCGACAGGCACGAGTTGACAAAGCGCCCAGCGTCGCCATAACGGGTAACGCTCAAATTTTTCAACAGGGCAAACATGTCAGATCAATCCGCTTCCGTCATTGAACTTGCCGGCGTCCAGCTTACCCTGACCAGCAACGCCGGTCAGGTCAACATCCTGCGCGGCATTGATCTTTCCGTTAACGCAGGCGATACGGTTGGTATCGTTGGGCCGAGTGGCTCCGGCAAGACCAGCTTGCTGATGGTGATCGCCGGGCTTGAGGGCGCGACAGCGGGCGATATTGCCGTCGCCGGGCAGTCCTTGAATTCCATGAATGAAGACGAACTGGCCCTGTTTCGCCGCCGCCATGTCGGTATCGTGTTTCAGAACTTTCACTTGATTCCGACCATGACGGCGCTGGAAAACGCCGCCATACCCCTTGAATTCGCCGGCATGGACGACGCCTTCGAGCGGGCCCGTGCCGAACTTGATGCCGTCGGTCTTGGTCACCGGCTCGACCATTACCCCGGCCAGCTGTCGGGCGGCGAACAGCAGCGCGTGGCCCTGGCCCGGGCCTTTGTCTCCGAGCCGACGGTGTTGCTGGCCGACGAGCCGACCGGTAATCTGGACGGGGAAACCGGCCACAAGATCATGGACCTTCTGTTTGGCCTTAAAGATCGCTGTAACACGACGTTCCTGCTGGTTACCCATGAGCCGGAACTGGCGTCACGCTGTTCGCGCATCGTCCACATGCTCGATGGACGCATTTCCACCGAAGACGCAGGGGCCGACCGGTGAACGGGATCGGCCTCGCCTGGCGTTTGGCGCGGCGCGAACTCCGCGCCGGGGTCTCCGGATTTCGTATTTTCATTGCCTGTCTGGCGCTCGGTGTCGCCGCCATCGCCGGCGTCGGCACGATCAGTGAATCGGTGATCGGTGGACTCAACGCCAACGCCAGCCGACTCCTCGGCGGCGACATCGCGCTCCGCCTTCACAACCGCGACACCTCAGGCGAACAGGAAGCCTGGCTTGCGGTCAGGGCAAAAAAACTTTCCAAGGTGGTCGAAATGCGGGCCATGGCGGCGCCGGTCAAGGCCGGAGAGGGGCGCCGGCGATCGCTGGTTGAACTTAAAGGCGTCGACGGAAACTATCCGCTGACCGCACAGGTCGGGCTATCGCCAACCGGAGCTCTGTCCGATGCCCTGACGCGCAACGGCGACGGCAGCTGGGGTGCCGTCGCCGACCGCAGTTTACTGTCGCGGCTCGGCCTTGCAATCGGCGACACCATCCGGGTCGGCGAAGCCATCTTTACCGTTAATGCGACGATTACCGCCGAGCCAGACCGGGTCGCCAACGTCTTGTCCTTCGGACCACGGCTGATGGTGGCCATGGCGGCGCTGGAGGGCACCGGATTGGTGCAGCCGGGCAGCCAGATTCATTACAAGACGCGGCTGCTTCTAAAGGGCGGTATTGATGCCAAGGATTTTCAAACAGATCTGGAACAAAAATTCCCGAAAGCCGGTTGGCGGGTCCGCACGCCAGATCGGGCGGCGCCGGGCATTCGCCGCTTCATCGATCGGATGACGCTTTTTCTGAGTTTCGTCGGGCTGTCGGCGCTGCTGGTCGGGGGTATCGGGGTAAGCAGCGCCGTCGCCAGTTACCTGGGTGGCAAGACCGCCACCATCGCTACCTTCAAATGCTTAGGATCCCCCGGATCGCTGGTCTTCAAGGTCTATCTGTTGCAGATCATGGTGCTGGGCGCGG
>JABMOQ010000003.1 GCA_013204045.1 Rhodospirillaceae bacterium
GGGGGGTGTCAACGTCACGCACTTGCAGGATTTTGCCTTGTAACGTAATGACTTGCGCCATCGGATTGGGTTGTCCAGGCAGTGGATTGGCACCGTAGAGGGCAATCCCCGGACGGGCCAGATCGAAGAAATATTCCGGGCCCAGAAAGATCGCCGCCGAGTTGGCCAGGGATGCCTTGCAGCCGGGAAACAGCGCCAGCGCCGATTTGAAATCTTGCAGCTGTTGCTTGTTCTTGGCCGTCGCCGCGTCTTCCGAACAGGCCAGATGGCTGATCACGTAGGAAATGTTCAGCCCCTTTATCAACGATGCATCGCCGGCAATGGCGGCCAGCTCGCCGGGGGCCAGGCCAAGGCGCAACATACCGGTGTCCACGTGGATGTCACAGGCCAGTGCGGCGTTGAAGGATTTCCACGCGGCGATGTCGGCAAGTGAGTTGAGGACGGGGGTCAGTTTATGTTCGGCGCAGGCCTGCATGACCGCTTTGCCGAATTCGGGCATGGGCCCGCTGAGCATATGAATGGCCCCGTCCAGGCCGGCGTCATCGAGGCAGTTGCGGACCACGATGCCCTCATCGATCTGGGCGACAAAGAACTGTTCACACCCGGCTTTGGCCAGCGCCACCGCCGCATGCCCGGCCCCCAGGCCATAGGCGTCGGCCTTGATCGCCGCCCCGCAGGGTGTGCCTTCCAGAAGCCCATTAAGATATGCCCAGTTAGCGACCAGAGCATCCAGATCGATGGTCAGGATGGCGTTGCTGGTTTCGGCGCTGCTCATGGCGTCGGCGCGGTTAGTAGTCGGAAGAATTGTGTTGGCGATCCAGATCGCCGAAGCGGGTGAACTCGCCGGTGAATTGCAGCATCGCCGTGCCGACCGGGCCGTGACGCTGCTTGGCGATGATCACCTCGGCCAGGTTCCGCACCTTTTCAAGGCGATCTTCGTTACGCTGCTGGCGCTGGAAGAACTTGTCGTCGCTTTCGCTCTCGTGCTGGCTGGTGCCTTTACGCTCCAGGTAGTATTCCTCGCGGAAAATGAACATGACCACATCGGCATCCTGTTCGATGGAACCTGATTCACGCAAGTCCGATAGCATCGGTCGCTTGTCTTCACGCTGTTCGACGGCGCGCGACAACTGTGACAGGGCGATCACCGGCACTTCCAGCTCCTTGGCCAGGGTCTTCAGGCCACGGGTAATTTCCGACACTTCCTGGACCCGGCCATCGTTGCGCGAGTTTGAGCTTCCAGAGATCAGTTGAAGATAATCGACCACGATCAGGCCCAGATTATGCTGGCGCTTCAGGCGCCGGGCCCGGGTACGCAAGGCGCTGACCGTGAGCGCCGGGGTATCGTCGATAAAGATCGGCATGTCATGCAGGGTCTGGGAAATGGCGACCAGGCGGTCGAACTGCGGGGTCGTGATCTTGCCCTTGCGGATGCTGTCCGACGAGGTTTGGGTCTGCTCGGAAATAATACGTGTCGCCAACTGTTCGGCAGACATTTCGAGCGAGAAAAAGCCGACCACCGCGCCCTCGGCACCGCCGGTTTGATGATGGGTATAGGCGGCATTGTAGGCGATGTTGGTGGCTAGCGCCGTCTTGCCCATGGAAGGCCGGCCAGCCAGCACGATCAGGTCTGACGGATGCAGGCCGCCCAGCATGGTGTCGATGTCGGTCAGCCCCGATGTCACCCCGGCCAGGGCACCGTCGCGCTTGTGGGCTGCCTCGGCCATTTCAAGCGCCTTGACGATGGAATCCTTGAACGGCACGAAGCCGCCTTCGTAATTGCCGGTGGTCGCCAGATCATAAAGGGTTTGTTCGGCCGCTTCGATCTGTTGGGTGGCGGCATCGTCGACTTCGCCGCCATAGGCCCGGTTGACCACATCCTCGCCGAGGCTGATCAGTTCGCGCTTCAGGTGCAGGTCGTAGACGACGCGTCCGTATTCACCGGCGTTGATGATGGAGACCACGCTGGCCGCCAGTTCCGAGAGATACGCCGGGCCGCCGATGTCGGCAAGGCCTTCTTCCTGTTCGAAATAACGTTTCATGGTCACCGGGTCGGCGATCTGGCCGCGCTCGATCAGCCGGGAGGCAGCCTCGTAAATGCGCCCGTTCTCGGCCAGCGCAAAGTGTTCGGGACGCAGAAATTCCGAAACCTTTTCATAGGCCTTGTTGTTGGCGAAGATGGCACCGAGCAGGGATTTTTCCGCATCGATATTATGGGGCAGGGTGCGGAACGCGCCGCTGGTGCGGTCTGAGTTCTCGTTCACCGGGTCGATGGTGGGCGGGGAAGTAAGGCTGGTTGACATGTCCGGAACTTAACACGCGGCATCGTCGCGCGATTGTGGATAACTCAAAATGTCGGGGACTAAATAAAGAAATACGGCGCCTCGCAGGGCGGGGCGCCGTATTGGTGTTTCGTCTGGGCAGAAAAAATTCCGCTAGTCGGTTTCTTCTTCGCCGCTGACTCCCATTTCCACGTCGCCCGGCGCCTTGGCATCGGGCCATTGGCGGACCGGGGCGGCTTCTTCCACCGCGGCCGATTCCTCGCCCGCCACAATAGCGGCCTCGGCGTCTTCGTTCTTTTCGAAAACATCTTCGGCGGCTTCAATGGCGGCGGCACGGGCCGCAGCCTCATCGTCTTCCTCGTCGCGGTTGCTGACGGCCTTGCCGGTTCTTGCCTGGGTCTTGGCTTCATCGGGAGAACGCGCCACATTAACGATCACGGTGACCGATACTTCCGGATGCAGGCTGACGGTAACATCAAAAAGCCCAATGGACTTGATCGGGTTTGCCAGATCGACTTGCTGGCGGCCAATGGTGAATCCGGCCTCGGTGACCTGGGTGCTGATGTCACGAGCGCTGACCGAACCGTAAAGCTGTCCGGCTTCGCCGGCCTGGCGGACCAGGATAACCGACAGGTCTTGCATTTTTTCGGCGACCTTTTCCGCTTCTCCGCGCTGTTCAAGGTTTGCGGCCTCAAGCTGGGCGCGCTGGACTTCGAATTGCTTGCGGTTTTCCTCGTTCGCCCTGAGCGCTTTGTGCTTCGGTAACAGGAAATTGCGTGCGTAACCCGGTTTGACATTGACCACATCGCCCATCTGGCCGAGCTTCTCAATGCGTTCCAAAAGAATGACTTCCATCTTGCTCTCCCGGCCCGACCAACGGGCCTTTAAAAAATTTCTCAGTCGTTTCCGTTCCGGACAGGTCCGGGGCCTTTAAGATGCCGCCTGATGCCGGCCCATTGTTCGATCAGTCCGGTGCCTATAACAATCATGGCGATCCACCCGGAAAGTATCAGCATTACATAAAACGCCGTTATCAATGTTCCCGGAAAACTGACCCGGCGGACCACCGTATGGACCACCGCCAACCCCAGGAAAAAAAACGGCACGGCCAAAATCAATGCCAGATTCCGGCCTATATACTCCAATTCACCCTGGCCTAGCAATGCCATTGCCGCGGCCCCGATCAGGGCCCAGGACATCCAGTCCTGAAGTGCCAGATCGGTCAGTTTCGTCTTCGGTCGCATCGTCCGACCGACCCGCGTTAGCACCGCCATCGCGATCGATGCGTTGATCGCCGCCATGACCACCCAGGATATGGCAAGATATCCCGGAAAAAGTGGCGCAATGCCATCGACCAATTCAGCTCTGGCGGCATCTTCCAGAGTCGGCATCATGAAGCTGAAAACTTGCTCCAGATAGGCCTTCACCATTCCGATCAATCCACCCTGTTCCGGCATTGCCGAAACAAAGGCTACGACCATCATACCCGCCGCCAGCACCGACAGAATGCAGAGAATGTATCCTGCCGGATACCATTTCTCAGCCGTGCCGCCGGATGGCGTTATCACCGTCTGCTTGATCAACGCCAACCAGACGATGATCCACATGGGCAGCGCATGAACCGCCGCGTACAACACCCCGGCCATCGGTCCGCCGAATACTCCGGCGAAAACGATGCCGCCAAGGGCGGCGATGCTGACTGCCCGGATGCCGTGGTCAAGACCGACCAGCAACAGCGGCAACGGTGCCAGATACACGGCCAGTATTGCGCCGGGTATCCCCCAAAGGAACGCCATCGAGGCGAAGCCGCTGATCGCGCCACCAGCCATTGCAATCAGCATTTCCCTGGGCATCAAATCTTCCCGGCAGCAGGTTGCGCGTTCAGGCCCGCTTACTTGACGAGATAAGGCATCAGGGCGAGAAAGCGCGCACGCTTGATCGCCCGGGCCAGTTCACGTTGTTTTTTGGCCGACACCGACGTAATGCGGCTCGGCACGATTTTACCACGTTCCGACGTATAACGCTGTAGTTGCCGGACATCCTTGTAGTCGATCTTCGGGGCCTTGGAGCCGGAAAACGGGCAGCTTTTGCGGCGCCTGAAAAACGGGCGGCGGCCGCCTGATTCTTCGGATGATCCTTCGCGGGTGTCGCTCATGTCTCGTCTCCTTCAGCGGCCACCGGGGCGGCTTCTTCTGCCGCAGGCTTGTCATCTGCTGCGGGCTTGTCATCTGCCGCGGGCGCTGCTTCTGCCGCAGGCTTGTCATCTGCCGCGGGCTTGTCGTCTGCCGCGGGCGCTGCTTCTGCCGCGGGCTTGTCGTCGTTGTAGCGCGGACGATCTTCCCGGGGCTTGTGCTGCATCATGATCGATTCTTCAGTCGCCAGCGCATCAACCTTGATGGTCATATAGCGAAGAACATCTTCGTTAATGCGCATCTGGCGTTCCATCTCGTGGATGGCCGGGCCCGGCGCGTCAATATTCAGAAGCACGTAGTGACCTTTGCGGTTTTTCTTGATCCTGTAGGCAAGCGAACGCAGCCCCCAGCTTTCGGCGGAGGCAACCTTGCCGCCCTGATCGGCGATAAGTTTGGAGAAGGATTCGGTCAGGCCTTCGACCTGTGACGCAGTAATGTCCTGGCGTGCAATAAACACGCTTTCGTAATAAGCCAATGTGTATCTCCCTCTGGCTTTTCTCATCCCATTCCGGCCATCCGGAACAGGCATAGCCGGGCAATTGCCCGACAAGGAGGCTTGAAGCGGCGCACTATACACAGTTGTTTTGGCGAAGCAAGAGCTTGAGGCAGGGCAATCGACCTTATATAAGGGGGCCGAATAACCGACCGTCGATCACAGATTCGGATGCATCGCCATGGCTTCGCCAACCTTGCCCAAAAAATTCGGTTCCACCCTGGTCAAAATAGCCATCGGCTCGTTGTTACTGGGGCTTTTGCTGTCGTTTTTCAACATCAGCCCCCGCAACCTGCTGAAAGGCCTGGGCGATACGGCGCTGCAAATCTTCGATGTCATCGCCAGCGTATTGGCGTGGGCCGTTGAATACATCCTGATCGGCGCCATCGTCATCGTGCCGATCTGGCTGATTCTCGTCTTGTGGCGTAAATTCCGCGAAAAATAGGGCTTTTACATGACTTTTTCTTTTGTTTTCCCGGGCCAGGGCTCGCAGGCCGTTGGCATGGGCAAGGAACTGGCCGAGGCTTTTCCGGTCGCCGCCGACGTTTACAAGGAAATCGACGAGGCCCTCGGCCAGAACCTCAGCCAATTGATGTGGGAAGGCCCCCTTGACACCCTGACCCTGACCGAAAACGCCCAGCCGGCGTTGATGGCGGTCAGCATGGCCGCCCTTCGGGTGCTAACCAACGAAGGCGGCTTCGAGCTCGCCGATAAGGCCAAATTTGTCGCCGGTCATTCCCTCGGCGAATATTCGGCCCTGGCCGCCGCCGGCACCTTTTCCGTGCCCGATGTGGCGCGCCTGTTGAAAACCCGGGGTCGGGCCATGCAAGAAGCGGTGGCCGTCGGCGACGGTGCCATGGCGGCGATATTGGGCCTGGATCTGGAAGCGGCGGTGAAAATCGCGGCGGCGGCGGCCACCGATGCCAGCAATGGCGATATTTGTACCACCGCCAACGATAATGCGCCGGGCCAGGTGGTGATCAGCGGCTCGTTAGCCGCCGTCGAGCGGGCCATCGCCCTGGCCCCGGACTTTGGCGCCAAGCGCTGCGTTTTGCTGCCGGTCAGCGCGCCTTTTCATTGCGCCTTGATGGCCCCGGCCGCCGAAGTCATGGCCGATGCCCTGGCCGAAGTCCGTATGGTTAACCCGGCGGTGCCGCTGATCGCCAATGTGACGGCGTCCGATACCCTTGACGCGGCAGAAATTCGCCGCCTGCTGGTCGAACAGGTCACCGGTATGGTGCGTTGGCGCGAAAGCGTGATGTTCATGAAGGCCCAGGGCGTCGAGACCCTGGTCGAAATCGGCGCCGGCAAGGTGTTGAGCGGCCTGACCCGGCGCATAGACAGTGCTTTGTCATCGCTTAACGTGGCCACGCCGGAAGATGTCGAGGCGTTCCTGAAAACGCTTTGACGGCTTGCGGATCATAAACCACAATAAGCGCCATACTTAAGGATAGGGACGATCATATGTTCGATCTGACAGGCAAAAAAGCCCTGGTCACAGGGGCTTCGGGCGGCATCGGCGGGGCCATTGCCCGGGCTCTCTACGCGCAAGGGGCGGAAGTCGCCTTGTCCGGCACCCGTGTCGATGCGCTGCAAGCCCTGGCCGGCGAACTTGGCGGGCGCGCCCACGTGACGCCTTCGGACCTCAGTTCGGCGGAAGGGCCGGCGGCATTGTTTGCCGATGCCGCCGCGGCCATGGGCGGGGTCGATATCCTGATCAATAACGCCGGCCTGACCCGCGACAACCTGTCCATGCGGATGAAGGACGAGGAATGGCAGACGGTCATCGACGTCAACCTGACGGCGGCCTTTCGCCTGTCCAGAGCGTGCCTCAAGGGCATGATGAAAAGCCGCTGGGGGCGAATTATCTCGATCACCTCCATCGTCGGCGCCACCGGAAATGCGGGGCAGGCCAATTATGCCGCCTCCAAGGCCGGGCTGACCGGCCTGTCTAAATCCCTGGCCCAGGAAGTGGCGAGCCGCGGGATCACCGTCAATTGCGTCGCCCCCGGTTTTATCGCCACCCCGATGACCGATGAATTGAGCGACGAGCAGAAGGAAAAGCTGACGGCGGCGATTCCCAGCGGGCGTCTGGGGACATCGGCCGATGTGGCCAGCGGAGTGGTTTTTCTGGCCACCGACGAGGCCGCATATGTGACCGGCCAGACCCTGCATATCAACGGTGGCATGGCGATGCTTTGAAAACCGCCCAAAAGAACGTTTTTGGGCTCTGGCATCGCCAAAAGAAGTATGTTAGGAAAACGAAATCCAAGGCGCTCTGGTCCGGATATCCGGTTCTTGTGGCGACCCTGCTATAGGTTTATCAATTAACCTTAACTTACAGTGATTTAAGGAAAAAATAGAAATGAGTGATGTTGCCGACCGCGTAAAAAAGATTGTTCTGGAGCACCTTGGTGTTGATGAAGCAAAAGTAACTGAGAATGCCAGCTTCATTGATGATCTGGGCGCCGACAGTCTGGACACCGTTGAACTGGTCATGGCCTTTGAAGAAGAGTTTGGCTGTGAAATTCCCGATGATGCTGCCGAAAAGATCCTGAGCATCAAGGACGCCATTGATTACATCAGCGCCAACAGCTGACGATTTTGGGCGTCACGCGTGCCCTATCATTTATAGTCATCAAATAAGATCATGAGACGTGTCGTTGTCACCGGTACTGGCTTGGTTACCCCGCTCGCGTGCGGGGTCGCAACCAGTTGGAACCGGCTCATCGAATCCCAATCGGGTATTGCCGCGATTACGTCCTTCGATGTTTCCGACCTTCCGGCCAAAATCGCCGGCCAGATTACCGAAGGTACCGGCGAAGGCGAATTTGACGTTGATAAATTTATCTCTCCTAAAGAACGTCGCCGGGTCGATGATTTTATCGTCTATGGCATGGCCGCGGCCCAGGAAGCGGTCGAGGATTCCGGATGGCTTCCGACGACTGACGAAGACCAGTATAAAACCGGTGTGCTGATCGGCTCGGGGATCGGCGGCCTGCCGGAAATTTCCCGTGGCTCGCTGACGGTGGATTGCGAATCCGGCGGTGGCGTGCGTCGCCTCAGCCCGTTTTTCATCCCGGCCAGCCTGATCAACCTGATTTCCGGGCAGGTTTCCATCAAGTATGGCTTCAAGGGTCCCAACCACGCCGTCGTCACCGCGTGTTCGACCGGCGCCCATGCCATCGGCGATGCGGCCCGCCTGATTATGTGGGAAGACGCCGACGTAATGGTCGCCGGCGGCGCCGAGGCGGCGTGCTGCCGTGTCGGCATGGCCGGGTTTTCCCAATCCAAGGCGCTGTCGACCAAATCCAACGATGCGCCGGAAAAGGCTTCACGCCCGTGGGACCGGGCCCGCGACGGTTTCGTCATGGGCGAGGGCGCCGGCGTCGTCGTGCTCGAGGAACTGGAGCACGCCAAGAAGCGTGGCGCCAAAATCTATGCCGAGGTTGTCGGCTATGGCATGTCCGGCGACGCCTACCACATCACCGCGCCGACTCCCGACGGCGACGGCGCCTATCGCTGCATGAAGGCGGCCATAAAGCGCGCCGGACTGAATCCGGAAGACATTGATTACGTCAACGCCCACGGCACATCGACCATGGCCGATGTGATTGAGCTGGCGGCGGTCAAGCGTGTCTTCGGGGATGCGGTCAATGATATTTCCATGTCATCGACCAAATCGGCAATCGGGCATTTGCTGGGGGCGGCCGGTGCGGTCGAGAGTATTTTCTCTATCCTGGCAATCAAGAACGGCATCGTACCGCCGACCCTTAATCTGGAAGACCCGGACGAGGGCTGTGATATCGACCTTGTTCCGCTGGTCGCCAAGGAGCGCAAGGTGCGTGTGGCGCTGACCAATTCCTTCGGTTTTGGCGGCACCAACGCATCCCTGGTGTTCAAGGCCTACGATTGAGCTAAACTCGCGGCATGGCCCGCAAATTTTTACGCTTTCTGATTTTGGTTGTGGCGCTCGGCTCTATCGCTGCCGGCGCATTCGTGTGGGGAGCCGGTCAGTACCAGCGGCCCGGCCCATCGACACATGAAACCATCGTCGTCATCCCGTCCGGGGCCGGGGTCGAACGCATCGCCAATATTCTGGTCACGATGGGGGTTATCGACGATGCGCTTATTTTTCGCCTGGGCGTGCGCCTGAGCGGTGCCGACACGGCGCTTCGGGCCGGTGAATACGCATTCCCCGCCGCCGTCAGCGCCGGTGGCGCGGTGGCGGTGCTGCAAAGTGGCAAGCCGGTGGCCCGCCGCCTGACCATCCCCGAAGGCCTGACGTCGGCCGAGGCGCTGTTGCTGATTTCCGACGCCGTCGGCATGACCGGCGACATCGCCCTGCCGGCGGAAGGCACCCTGCTGCCCGAAACCTATCATTATTCCTACGGCGACAGCCGCCTTGATCTGGTTCGCCGCATGACCGGGGCCATGGACGAAACCCTGGCCCGGTTGTGGGCCGAAAAGGCGGGGGATTCACCGATCAAAACACCGGCAGAAGCCTTGGTGCTGGCCTCCATTGTCGAAAAAGAAACAGCCATTGCAAACGAACGCCCGCACATCGCCGGGGTGTTCATCAACCGTTTGAAGCGCGGCATGCGCCTGCAATCGGATCCGACCGTGGTGTTCGGGTTGACCGGCGGCGCCGGGGCACTGGGCCGAAGCCTGAGCCGCGATGATTTAAAAAAACCGCACCCTTATAATACCTACATGATCAAGGGGCTGCCGCCGGGGCCGATTTGCAATCCCGGCATCGACGCCATCGCCGCCGTGCTCAATCCCATGGCCACCGAAGACCTGTACTTCGTCGCCGACGGCAGCGGCGGCCATGTATTTTCCAAAACCCTGAAAGAGCACAACCGCAACGTCGCCAAATGGCGCAAAATCCGCGACGCCGCCGGGGGTTAAGTTTACCTTTCCAGAATCGTCATTCCCGTGCATACGAAAATCCAGACGACCCCTAACCTTTCTCCGGCATCCGGCCCAAAATCCACAGGCGCCAGCACGGCGGCAGCACGGCGATGACCCACATGATGGCGGCCAGGGGCCACGGGAAGGCGATGACGGCGCGCCCGCTTTGCAGCCTGCGGCAGATGATGCGGGCGGCTTTCGGGGCGCTCATCAGCAGCGGCATGGAGAACGTGTTTTGATCGGTGATGCGGCTTTTGACGAAACCGGGGCAGACCACCGATACGGTGATCCCATCTTTTTTCAGGCCCCCCCGGATCGCCTCACCCCACGCCTTGACCATGACCTTGCTGGCCGAATAGGCCGGCGCGCTCGGCAGGCCGGTAAAACCGGCCAGGGAACTGATCAAGGCGATCTGCCCGGCCCGGCGTTTCTGCATGGGGGCAATGATCGGCAGCACGGTGTTGAGGACGCCGGCCATGTTGACGGCAAAAATGTCGCGGGTGGTGTCGCCGTCCTCTGATTGCGCATCGCCGCCGCCGGAAATTCCGGCATTGGCGATAACCAGATCAAGGGGGTGGGCGTCATCCATGCGCCGGGTCCAGTCTTTCATGGCGATCATGTCGGTGACGTCGATGATCTCGGCGGCGACCTCGGCGCCTTTTTCACGGGCCGCCTCGGCGACCGCCTCAAGCCGGTCTGCGTTGCGCCCACTGATCGCCAGAAAAATGCCAGGCGTTGCGTATTCAAGCGCCAGCGCCGCGCCGATACCGCTGGACGCGCCGGTAATCAGGATGGAAGTGGGGCTTTTCATGGGTCTTTTATAGTGTGAAACGGGCCGGGGCAGGGTATAAATTGCCTCATGTCCATTCATTCCATGACCGGCAATATTATTGTTTATTATCAATGACTTATATGTCAAAAAGGCATACTAACTACTTACTAACTATTAAAACAACACTTCATTTTGACTATGGGATACTAACCATCTACTAACTGATATTGGGTAGGAATATTTACTAGGGGCTTGCACCATGGATGATTTTTACCGATGGTTTTCTAACTTTGAGAATGTGATGGAATTGGTGGGGCAGACTTCTTCAACTTTGCTTGGGGCGTCTTTAGCATTCTTGTTTGGCTTGGTGCTTTACCGATTACAAAAGAAACATGAGAACCTGGGGTATCTGCATTTTTCGATATCAGCCCTCTCTGCAACAATCAACAATCTCTACCTGTTCAAACAGCAGATGGTTCTTGAGCGACATGAAGAAGCTTTGTTAATTGAAGACCAAATGAACAATCCAGTGCCAAACGATCAGGGCATCGCTTATTTGGATATTAAAGAAATGACGATGCTCATTCAGGTAGCAATATATGAATGGTCGATCACACCAGAGAGATTATATTTTTTAGTAAATCGAGACCCAAATATCATTTTGCTATTAGGAGTATCGGCAGCCTCTCTTGGTACTTTAAATGGGATAATCTTAACCCTCAATGACCATATTGATGAATGTAGAAAATCTGTTACAGAACCACCTCTTCCTACTTACCTGATTAGTATCACCAAGAATTTAATGAAGCAGGTGGATAGCACAATTTATTTAGTAGAAAAGTGCGCCGACTTATTGGTTCAATATGGACAAGTCGAGTTTAAACAGGCTTTGAAAATAGAGACGACTACATTTACGGACGATGCCTATAAGAAATTAAGGCCCGAGCCAATGGAAAGTTGGGAGAGTTATACTTGGCTTCCCAAGAAAAAAGCTTGGTATCAGAAACTTTTCAATTCTTAAGACAGAAATAGGAATTGATAAATCATAGATTATGAAGAAAATATGCCACTATAATTGTACCAGTATTTTACATTAGTTGTAGTTACTTAAATGATACTAACCACATACTAACCAATTTGAAAAACCTTGCAACCATTTGATATATTAGGATAAATCAGATCTCAATTCACTCGATGACCGGTTTCGCCCGCACCGAGGGCTATGACGCCCATTGCTCCTGGGTGTGGGAGGCGCGCAGCGTCAACGGCAAGGGGCTGGATGTACGCAGCCGCCTGCCCGGTGGCCTGGAGCAGCTTGAACAACCGGTCCGCGAGCGGATCAAGAAGGCGCTGCGCCGCGGCAACGTCTCGGCGTCGCTCACCGTCACCTGGGTAAAGACGGCGGGGGCCTTTCGGGTCAATCAGGAAACCCTTGACCATTACATCCAGCTATTGCCCGAACTGACGCAGAAAATTCCCGGCCTGGCGGCCCCGTCCGTGGACGGGTTGTTGTCTTTAAGGGGGGTCATCGAAGCCAACGACGAGGCCCTGCCGGACGACGCCCGCGCCCAGCTTGAGGCGACGTTGTTGACCGGCCTGGATCAGGCGCTGACGGCGCTACAGGCCATGCGGGCCGAGGAAGGGGGCAAGCTGGCCGCGGTTCTTGGCCAGCAGGTCGATACCATCGAATCCCTGTGCCTTGAAGCCGGCAAGCTGGCCGCCGCCCACCCGGATGCCATCGCTAAACGCCTCGCCGAACAGGTGGCGGCGTTGCTGCAAGACGTTCCGGCGCTGCCCGCCGAACGGCTCGCCCAGGAAGCGGCCTTGCTGATGACCAAGGCCGATATTGCCGAGGAGCTGGACCGCCTGGCCGCCCATATCACCGCCACCCGCGACCTGATGGCCGTGGATGAGGCGATCGGCCGTAAACTGGATTTTTTGTGTCAGGAGTTTAACCGCGAGGCCAATACCCTGTGCTCCAAATCCGGTGATGTGGACCTGACCCGCATCGGGCTTGAGCTGAAAGCGCAGATTGAGCAATTTCGGGAACAGGTGCAGAATATAGAATGACCAGCAATAATGAAATTGAACGACGCGGCATGATGTTCGTGCTGTCGTCACCGTCGGGGGCCGGCAAGTCGACCATTTCCCGGGCCATGCTGGAACGCCATGACAGCCTGATCATGTCGGTGTCGGCGACGACTCGCCAGCCCCGCCCCGGCGAAGTGGAGGGCACGGATTATTACTTTATCGACAAGGCGGAATTTGACCGCATGGTCGCCGATGGTGAAATGCTGGAACACGCGCAAGTGTTCGATAATTTTTACGGAACCCCGAAGGCCCCGGTCGAAGCAGCCTTAAGCGTCGGCATGGATGTGATGTTCGATGTGGACTGGCAGGGCACCCAGCAACTGGGCGGCAACGCCAAGGGTGATCTGGTCAGCGTCTTTATCCTGCCGCCGAGCATGACGGAACTGGAACGCCGCCTCACCGAACGGGCCCAGGATTCGGCGGAGGTGGTCAAAAAGCGCATGGCCAAGGCGGCCGATGAAATGAGCCACTACCGGGAATACGACTACATCGTCCTCAACGATGATCTGGAAGAAAGCATTGCCAAGGTCCAGACCATCCTCGCCGCCGAGCGCCTGAAGCGCGACCGCCAGATCGGCCTGCACGCCATCATCGCCGATATGTGCGACTAGGGCTTTAAGCGTCGAGCGCCCGGGCGATGGCCGAGAACTGTTCAGGGGTCAGGGTCTCGGCGCGGGCCGTCGGATCGATACCGAGACTTTCCAGATCAATGCCCAGCGGCTTCAGGCTGGCCCTGAGCATCTTGCGGCGCTGGCCGAAGGCCGTCGCTGTCACCTGCTCCAGGGTTTTCATCCGTGCAGCCCCCAATGGTTCCGGGCGCGGGGTCAGGGTGACCACCGAGCTATCGACCTTGGGCGGTGGCGTAAAGGCGGTTCTGGCAACGTCAAATTCAGGCCGAACATCGCACAGCCATTGGGTGATTACCGACAGCCGGCCATAGGCCTTGCAGTTCGGCTCGGCGGTCAGGCGATCGGCCACCTCTTTTTGAAACATCAATGTCAGGCCGTCGATTTCAGATATCTGGCGCAACCATCCGATCAGCAACGGCGTCGCTACATTATATGGCAGGTTGGCGACGATGCGCCGGGGTCGCATCCCGAGACCGGCAATGTCGATAGCCAGGGCATCGGCCTCCATGATCTCGAGCCGGCCGGGGTAAGCGGCGCCAATTTCGGCCAGCGCCTCGACGCAGCGCGGGTCGCGCTCTATGGCGATGACGCGGGGGCAGCCGGCCTCTAAAAGTGCCCGGGTCAGGCCGCCGGGGCCGGGGCCGACCTCAATCACCGTGCCGCTTTTCAAATCACCGGCGGCGCGGGCGATGCGGGCGGTCAGGTTAAGGTCAAGCAGGAAATGCTGGCCCAGCTTCTTGCGGGCATCCAGGCCGAAACGTTTGATAACATCGCGCAGGGGCGGCAGTTGGTCCGAGTCCATTATGTGCACCCGCGCTGCTTTGCCATATTAGACGCCATTTCAAGGGCCGCCAGCAGGCTTGCCGCCGAGGCCTTTCCGGTGCCGGCGATATCCAGCGCCGTGCCGTGATCGGGCGATGTGCGCACGAACGGCAGGCCGAGGGTGACATTGACGGCACCGTCGAAGTCCAGGGTCTTGATCGGGATCAGCGCCTGATCGTGATACATGCAGATGGCAGCATCATAACCTTGACGCGCCGCGTCATGAAACAGGGTGTCCGGCGGCCACGGGCCGGTGGCATCGATGCCGCGGGCCAGCAACGCGGCGATGGCCGGCGTGATGATGGCGGCTTCTTCAGCGCCCATGGCGCCACCTTCTCCGGCGTGGGGGTTGAGCCCGGCGATGGCCAGCCTTGGCACCTTAATTCCGAAATCTGTTTTCAGGGCGCCGGCGGTGATGGTGGCGATGGTGACGATCAGCTCGGTGCTTAAGGCGGCGATGGCGGCAGTCAGGCTCACATGAATGGTCACCGGCACGACCCGTAATTTCGGGCTGGCCAGCATCATCACTGGCGGTGTTTTGATGCCGGAAAGGGCGGCCAGATATTCCGTATGGCCTGGAAATGTAAATCCGGCGTCATAAAGGCACTTCTTGTGGATCGGGTTGGTGACAACGGCCGATACCTTTCCCGCTTGTGCCAGCCCTGCTGCCTTTTCTATCCAGCCCATGACCGCGGCCCCATTGTCGGTGTTCAATTTCCCGGCAAGGCTGGGCGATGCCAGCGGTTGATTGAGGACCGGCAGGGCGGTGTTGAAAACATCTGCGGCCTCGGCCGCATGGTCAATGGCCGTAACTTGGATTTTAAGGCCAAGATCGCCGGCCAATCTTTGCAGATGCCCGGCATCGCCAATAACGAAAAACGGCGTCGTCATTTCTGTGTGTTGGCCCCAGGCTTTGAGTGTTATTTCCCCGCCGATTCCCGCCGGCTCACCCATTGTAAGCGCCACCGGGAGCAGGGGGCGCTGGGCGGTCATATTCGGATGTCCACGAAAGCGGTTCGGCGAAGGTCGCGAATGAAACTGCGGGCCGATACCTCCAAGCGTTCATTCATTAACCGATTTTCTATTTCTTCACGCACGGATTGCAAGGCCGATGAACCTGTTCTTTCGCAGACCATCAAAATGATGACGCCGTTGTCAGTACGCTGCGGTGCGCTGGCTTCGCTGACTTTCAGTTTATCGACAATCTGGCGTGTCGCTTCCGGCAGGGAAGACGTTTTAACCTCTCCCAGGTCGCCAGAAAACTGTGATCCGGATTCCTTGCCCAGTTTATCCATATCCGTACAGTTGTTCGCGGATTCAGCCATGGTGCTGGCCAGTTCCATCTGGCTGGCGATTTCAGGCTCGGTCGCCGAAGCAGAAAGAGGAAGGAAAACCTGATGCAATTTAACCTTCTCATCGCCTGAAACCAGGCCCTTGCCGATACGGGTATTCCGTTTCATCAGGATATATAGGCCAGCGATTGTCCTGATCGGGGGCGACACGGCATTGTCATCCAGTTTTGTCAGGGCGATGTTTAATTCTCTGCTCAGTTGTCCCTGGTGCACCCAGCCCATATCGCCACCGACGGCGGATGAGGCGCTTTGTGAATAATTTTGGGCCAAGGCGCTGAAACTGGCGCCGCCGCGAAGTTGTTCCAGCAGCCTGTTCGCAAGGGCCTCGGCTTCAGCGATGGCCTCCGGTTTGTCGACGGAAATAAATATTTCAGACATCAGATATTCCGGCTTGCCTTTGCTAGCGACGATTTCAGCAACAATTTCGTCTATTTCATCGTCACCGATCACTATCCTTGGACGAAAAGACCGGTTAACGACCCGCGTCCAGGCTATTTCCGCCTCTATCTGCTCAAGCAGCACCATCTTGTGGAGGCCGACGCTTGAGAGGAAACTATCGAGGCCGCCTATTGGAAATTTGTTTCTTCGTTCCATGCCGCGAAAGGCCTTTTCCATGTCCTTTTTGGCGACATTGATGCCAAGTTTCTTGGCTTCCTGCATCTTCAGTTTTTCATCAATCAACCGGTTCAAGACCTGTCTTGCCAGACGCTTTCTTAAAGCGGTGGAGTCTTGCTGCTTGGCCGATGTGATCAGAAGCGTTATTCGCGAGTTGAGATCGTAAAGTGAGATGACCTCATCGTTGACGATGGCGGCAATGCCAAGGGTTTCCGCCATCGCGTGATTGGCAAATAACGGTGCTATAAATGTGGCAAGAAGCATGAAGGCTGCCGCAATGCTTTTGCGAAAATAACTTAATGACATTTTATTTGACTGCCGATTTTCAGTTCCACAATGAATGACCAGATTACTGCTAAAAGCGTTGATCAGGCAATCTGAGTGGATAGGGTTGCTATCAGGGTTTGTTGGGATTGATGACATTAACGTCAGATGAAAATTCACCGAGTGTTTTGAATACGATACGGAAAATTATAGAATCTTCCGGGTGGAGGTCGCGGTTCTGGAAAAATGCCCTCGACAGGGTTGATGAGAAGACGAAACATTCATCTTCGTAAGTCAACCCCATACTAGCACTACGCATATCCCGTTCGGCCATATCCCGTGTCGCCCCAATGCTGCCTCGCCATGTGCTGGTGAACTGGGATGAAACAGTGCTGCTGATTTCCTCGCGCCCCGGGTATTCACTGTTGTTCTCGCTGTCGAAGAAAATATATCGTGTGGACAGGTTTAGTGCGGGCCCACCGGCAGTCAAATCAACCTCGTTACGCCTGACCTCATAGGTGTCTTTATCAAGGCGGGTCCGGTAATACATGTTCAGGCCTTCTCCGGGTGAAACATGAATGCGCCCGACGATATCGGAAAAATTATCCTCAAGCCCGGAACCTGCGGCGAAGGTATCATCCGCTTTATAGCGGTAGCTCTGACCCAGCAACAGGGTTGTGTTGCCTCCTTCGCGGCCGAAAACGCCCCACTTGAAGCCATAATTCAGGCGCGGGCCGCCCTCGAAGCGGTCGATGCCCGAGAAGCGGTTGGTGTTGAAAAGATTGGTGTCGTCGAATTCGAAATTGCGACTATCCTCGTTCGGAATTTTGTCCGAATTGCCACCGTAGGGACTGACGACGGCGGCGGCGATCGGCTCGAACAGCTGATAGACATTTCCTTCTTCACGGACCAGAGGATAACGCCAGTCAAGCGCCGCCTGGGGGGTCAATCGGTAGGCGGCGCCCGTGAAATCATCCTGGCCGCCGCTTCTGGCCAGATTTTTAACATTGTAAAAATCCCCGTTGAGAGATGTTGATAGACTATAGACGCTGCCGCCAGTGGTGACATGGGGCAGTTGCCACCCTCCCCTGAGGGACAACCTCTGCATGTCGTTCCCCAGGTCCCGCGACAGGGACACGAAATTTACGTCGAGCACCGTTTGGCCGCCGTACTGGTCCGGTTCACCGACATGGTTATAATCGACAAGCGGCATAATCAACGGTGTGTTGCCGTCGTCTTCTTCTTGTAAATCCTGAAAATCAGTGACGGCGACATGGGTATAGTTACGTTTCCTGAAGCCTTCGACAAACCCGCGAGAGGCGAGGGAGTTACCCAAGGTCGGCAAGGTGTTGTCGCCATTAAAACCGAAACGCGACATGTAGGTATCGTCGGAAGCCCGGTTGAGATCGAAGCCCCAGCGCCAGGTTTCGTCGTAATCAAACCGGCCCTTGGCCGCGATATGGCCCCTGATTCCAGCGACCCCGGTTTCCGTCGTATAGGTGGAATCCGCAGCCGATGTGGCGTCGGTTATGGAGCCTCTGGCGTCGAAAACACCCTCGGTGAACCTGTGCCGGTATTCGGTATGGACGATCACGCCTTCCTTGTCGGTGAAGATCGGCGTGAGTGTGGCGTCGGCGTTGCTGGCGATATTCAAGAAATAAGGAGTTGCGGTCATGGCCCCCAGGGAAGTCGAGCTTCCGAATGTGGGAATCAGGAAGCCGCTACGCCTTTTTACTGTCGGATCTGGATGGGAAAGATATGGCGTGTATATTATCGGCACCCCGGCGACTTCCAGCCAGGCATCGGAATATTCGACGGTCTGGCGGTCCTTGTCGTGAATAACCCTGACGGCCTTGATCTGCCATAGCGGTGGCCGCGTCGGGTCATCTTCGCAAAGTTTGCACGGCGAATAAACCGCATTGCGCATGTTAAGGCGGTTGCCCGCGGTGCGGCGTCCGCCGCTTGCCGCGAGCAGGGAACTATCACTGAGTACGGCCCTAAGATCCTGGATGATGCCGGTTTTCATATCGCCGGTCAGCTCCATGAACTCGGCGAACACCACGTCGCCGGTCGGCTCCAGCAGCGTCGCGTTACCGGAAGCGCTGACCAGATTGCGGCGCCTGTTATAGACGACCACATCGGCGGTCAGGATGCTGTCGCCGTGAAACACCTTGACGTTGCCGCGCGCCGTGATGATGTCGAGGTCACGGTCGTGCTGCATTTCATCGGCACTGAACCGCATCTCATCGGTTTCATCGACGGGAATGCTATCTTGGGCCGGCTCCAGCGCCGCCCAAGCGCCTGTGCCGTTCAAGCCGAAAACGGCAAACGACAGCAACAACGCGACTAATTTTAATCCTGAAAGCTTCATATCCGCCTAACCATCTTCAAGATGTAGCAGCATGGCAAGTCCAAGCAGCGTTGTCACCCCAGACGGTGTCCAGGCGGCAAGGGTGACCGGGATGCTGTCGGAGAGCCCAAGGGCAAAAACCACATCAGAGAAAAAATACAACAGAAATCCGGTCATTACCCCACCACCGATAACGTAAACGGTGCCGCCGCGCCGTGACTGGCGAAGCGAGAATGTGGCTGCGATCAGCACCATGGCGCACATCAGGAGCGGTGTTGCCAGCAGGGAATGCCAGTGAAGCCGGTGGCGAACGGCAGAAAAGCCGGATTCTTTCAGTGTGGCGATAAAGTCGGGTAAATCCCAAAATGACATGGTTTCCGGGCGCGCAAAATTATCCTGGATGGAAGTTAAGGTTAAATCCGTCTCCAGCCAGAATTCCACCTCGTTGGTGGATGCCTCGTCGGGGGTATGAACCCATACGTCGTGCATATGCCAGAAACCGTCTTCCAGGTCGGCACGCCCGGCGTCAATGCGTTTGACAAAATTATCCGCCCCTTCGTAGATGAAGACGTTGACGTTGTTCAATATTACTTCGCTGCCCTGCTGCAAAACACTTTTTGCATGAACCACCGACTGGCCTTCTTCGTTTGACTGGCGCAGCCATAAACCGGATTGGGAAATGGCGAGCAGGCTGGACTGACCCTTGAAGGCTACTGATTCAAGTCTTTCAAACCGGGTCAGCATCGCCGATGACAGCGGATTGAAGAGTGTGATTTTTAAAATCCCGAGGCTGAAGGCGAGAAATAGAACCGGCATCAAAAATTGCCACACCGACACCCCGGCCGCTCGTGAAACAACTAATTCATTACTGCGCGTCAGCTTCCAGAACACGGCCATGCCGCCGAATAAAACCGCAAACGGGAAAAGCTGCTGGCCCATGTGGGGAAGTTTGAGCAAAGCCATTTCAATGACAAGCGTAATATCAACGTCCGGTTTTGAGGCGGCGCGGCGCAGAAGTTCGATCGAGTCGACCAGCAGAATCAGGGTCAGCAGGATCATAAAGACGGCGGTGAAATTTATGATAAACTGCCGTCCGATGTACAGGGACATGGTTGTTGAAAGGCGCATGGTGTTTTCCCTGCCGGCTCTTTAAGCCGTCGCCGGAAGTTTTTTGCCCGACGGTTTTCTGGGCGTGTGATGCATGGCGATCAGTCCGCCCAGCATAGGCAAGAAGGACAGTACGTACAGCAGCGGCACCAATGGCAGGTTCTTGGCGGTCGCGTTTTCAAGGGTCAGCATGGCGCCCTGAAGGGCGACGACCGAAACTGCCGCCATGACGATACGCCGGGTCTGGGTGCGCCGGGTGAAACTGCCGGAGATCAGGAAGGCCAGCCCGACCAGGGTATAGGCGAATGACAGCAAGGGTGAAATCAGGCGCTTGTGCGCTTCGACGGTGAATTTGCCGAAGTTTCGTTCGCCCACATCCGGATCATTTTCCAGGTTGAAAAGTTCGGCAACAGTCCTTTCCCGGGCTTCGCGGAAACGCCTTTCACCGCCCGCCTTGCTTGCTTCCATCTCGAAGATATAGCGGTCGAAGTAAAGGATCGAAAGCTGTTGGGTATTGGCATCTATTTCCTGTCGGTTGCCGTTAAACATGATGACCCGTGAGCCCTGGTCGCTCTCGACCATAGCGCCCCGCTCGGCCAGAAGGGTATAGGGTTTTTTGCCATTACGTTCGTCATGCACAAGAATCCCAAGCAGTTGGCCATCCGCATCGCGCTGCCTGACATAGACGGTAATTCCCCTGGCGACCTCGTTGAAGGCGCCTTCCTGTAGCAGGATATGGGAATAGCTGTAGCGGATGTCCCATTGCATTTCCCGGAACATCCGGTAGGACTGGGGCAGCAGAAAAATATTAATCAGATAACCCAATACCATGACACCGATGGCCAGAATGATTGCCGGCCTGGCCAACGACAGTTGACTCAGGCCTGTCGCCCGCATGACCACAAGTTCCCGGTCGGAGATCATTTTTGAATAGGTGAAAACGACGACGGTAAACAGGGCGATCGGCAGCACAATTGACAGGAAATTGGGCAGCAGCAGCATGGTCAGATAAATGAACGAACCGGTGGTCAGGCCACGGTTGACGATCATTTCGATGAATTTCAACGATTGGGTCAGCCAGATGACACAGGTCAGCCCCGTCGTCACGAAAATCATGCCGACGGTCAGTTGTCCAAGGATGTATTTATCGAAGCGGGTCATATTTAAGAAGGGTCAGTTTCGTCGAATCGACGTCAAAATGTGTGAAAAACACTGAAAAATCAAGGTTTTTCAGCCTTTTCGCCATATTCAACCTCCACCACCTTGCCTGGGTTCATGATCCCCTTGGGGTCCAACGCCTGCTTAAGGCTGCGCATCAGGTCGATTTCGGCGTCTTCCTTGTAGCGGTGCAGGTCGCCGACCTTCATTTTCCCGATCCCGTGTTCGGCGCTGAAGCTGCCGTCCATGGCCATGGCCAGGTCGTGGATCAGCCGGTTGAAGGGGCCGCGGTTTTCCATATAGGCGTCGGTGTCCATGGCTTCCGGGCGGCTCAGGTTGAAGTGGATATTGCCATCTCCGGCGTGGCCAAAGGCGCACACGCGAATGCCGGGCAGTTGGGCCTCCATCATGGCGGTCGCTTTGCCTAAAAATTCCGATACCTTCGACACCGGCACCGAAATATCATGCTTGATCGAGCCGCCCTCAGGCTTCTGGGCCTCGGGAATATTTTCGCGGATCGCCCACAGCTCGCTGGCCTGGGCGTCGCTGGCGGCAATCACCGCATCATCGATCAGGCCGTCGTCCAGGGCCTTGGCCAGCACCCGTTCCAGTCGCTCTTTCTGGCCCAGCGCGGGGCCGGAAACTTCGATCAACGCATATTCGGCGTGGGCGCCGGCAAACGGGTCGCGGGCGGCATCGATGTGGCGGCAGGTAATGCTTACGGCGAAGCGATTCATGATTTCGAACGCCGTCAGGCTATCGCCCATGGCGTCCTGCATGCGCCCGAACAGGGTCAGCAGGCCCGCCGCATCAGGGGCCGCACACAGAACGGTTTCCCGGGCCTCCGGGATCGAGAACAGTTTCAGCACGGCCGCCGTAATAATACCGAGGGTGCCTTCGGCGCCAATGAACAGGTGTTTCAGATCATACCCGGTGTTGTCTTTGCGCAAAGCCCGAAGCCCGTTCCAGACCCGGCCGTCGGGCAGCACCACTTCCAGCCCCAGCACCAGATTGCGGGCGTTGCCATAGTGCAGCACCTGGACCCCGCCGGCATTGGTCGAAAGATTGCCGCCGATCTGACAACTGCCCTCGGCGCCCAGGCTTAAGGGAAACAGGCGGTCTTTTGATTTAGCGGCTTCTTGAATATTGGCCAGAATGCACCCGGCTTCTGCGGTCAGGGTGTTATTGAGCGGATCGATTTCGCGGATTTTATTGAGTCGCCCCGTCAACAGCACGATGCCGCCATCAGGCACGCCGCCGCCGACCAGCCCGGTGTTGCCGCCTTGCGGGACGATGGGGACGCCGGCTTCAAAGCAAAGAGAGACCACCTTGGCGACTTCCCCGGTCGAGGCCGGACTGACGGCCATGTCGCATTGACCGCGCCACAGGCCGCGCGTTTCGGTGATATGGGGATCGAGCTCTTTCGGGTCGGTTATGCAAGCCTTCGGCCCGACGGCATCTTTGATGGCGTCCAATAATTGCTCAGGAACGGACATTATTGTTAAACTTCCCCTGCGACACTAAGAATGAGGCCAGGAAACGAAGATAAGGGGGAAACCTTTTGGGCGCCACCACCAGTATGATAAAAAACGTCACTCTTGGCCTGACGGCTGTTGGGTTGGCCGCCGGCGTGGGTTTTCTTACCCCCCCACCGGCAATTGCCCAAGCCCAGAAACAGAGCCAGTCCTGCCAATTTTATCTCAACATTCCGACGTTCGACCTGTATCCCCTGATCCGCCGCTTGCGGGGAGATGACGACATCGACGGAAACGCGGCCACCGTCAATCTTGAATCTTTCCTTCACCAACCACCGTGGGGCCAAGGTGAAAAGCCGAATGGCCTGCGCCTGGACATAACACTCACCATCTCTGAGCAGGGCGGCGACGAGTCCATCTATCAAGGCGCCAAATCTTTTTGGATCAAGGACAAGTGGATCACCGGCGGCACCGACAAGGAAATTCAGGATTGTTTGATCAATGTGTTCGGGCAATGCGTGGCAATTTTCGCCAAAACCGCGCGAACCGAAGCCCAACTAATGGCTCAGTGCTCGAAGGCTGCCGAATGGAAGGTCAAGGACGCGCTTAAGCTCAAGTCCGGGTCCAACAACAGGAAATGGACCGGTTATGAAAGCAAGGTCACCAAGCTGATAAAATCCGCCGATTGCCTCGCCGATTCCAATGGTCCGGATGCGGGCAACATCGGCTGCAAAATCATCACCTTCCATCCGAATATCAAGATCGACGTTAATTTCGGTCGTAACCCGGTTTCCCGTTAAAGCTTTGATCGTCGATATCTGGTTTTACGCCCTGGCCGCCCCGGCGATGTTGATCGCCGGGATTTCCAAGGGCGGCTTCGGCGGGGGCGTCGTCGTCTTGGCGGTGCCGTTGATGTCGCTAATGATCCCGCCGCAACAAGCCGCCGCCGTGATGCTGCCGATCTTGATGGTCATGGATGCCATTACCGTCTGGGTCTACCGCCGGTCCTGGGACCGTGGACATTTGGCCGTTATCTTGCCGGCGGCGGTCATCGGCATCGGCCTGGGCTGGGTCGGTTTCGGGCTTTTGGATGTCGCCATGGTCAAGCTATTGCTTGGCGCCATCGCCTTGGCCTTTAGCCTCGATTACTGGTTCAAGTTCAGGCCCAAGCGGGCACCCCAAGGGCCGGACAAAATTCGCGGCGGGTTCTGGGCGGCGCTTGCCGGCTTCACCAGCTTCGTCGCCCATGCGGGCGGGCCGCCGTTGAACGTCTACATGCTGCAACAAGGTCTGGAAAAGCGTGTCTTCGTCGGCACGCTCGCCATGTTCTTCGCCGGGGTCAATTGGATGAAGTTGGTTCCTTACGCCATGTTGGGGCAGCTCAATGGCGGTAACCTGATGACGTCGCTAATCCTGCTGCCGCTGGCGCCCCTGGGTATCTGGCTCGGGCTGTGGATGCAAAAACGCGTTCCCGACAGGGCTTTTTACAAAATCTGTTATGCATTGCTGTTCGCCACCGGCTGCAAGCTCGGCTGGGACGGGGTTGTAGGGGTGTTTTTATAGGCCCGAAAGCAGATGGGGTGGATGGCTCCCGCTCCCGGCATCGCAATGTGCCAAAGTGTGGTTTCCATCAAGGACCACGAGCAAAAGGAGCCATCCGCCATGAATGTTACCACTGTCGGCCTCGATCTGGCCAAGAACGTTTTCCAAGTCCACGGTATCGACAGCACCGGCAGGGTGATTGTCCGCCGGTCGTTGCGCCGGCGTCAGATGATGCCGTTCTTCGGCAAGTTGGAGCCGTGTCTGATCGGCGTTGAGGCATGCGGCACGAGCCATTTCTGGGCACGCGAGCTGCGGGCACTGGGGCACGAGGTGAAGCTGATGGCGCCGGCCTACGTCAAGCCCTACGTCAAGCGGGGCAAGACCGACGCCGCCGATGCGGAGGCCATCTGCGAAGCGGTGACGCGGCCGACGATGCGCTTCGTCGCGATCAAGTCGGCCGAGCAGCAATCGGTCGTGGCGCTCCACCGAACACGGGATCTGCTGGTCGGCCAGCGCACCCAGCTGGTCAACATGATCCGCTCCCAGCTGGCCGAGTTGGGCATCGTTGTGGCCAAAGGCATTCACCACGCGCTGAGGCTCGTCGATCAGCTTGTCGAAGGAGTGGTGCCGGACATTCCCGCGCTGGCATGCAAGATCATCATTGCCCTGGCGGAGCAGATCCGCGAGCTGCAGGCCCGCATCGCCATGCTCGAGGGGGAGATCAAGACCTGGTTCCGCGGCAACGAACTGGCCAAACGGCTCGAGACCATTCCGGGGATCGGGTTTATCACCGCCTCGGCGCTGGCGGCCTCGGTCACCGATCCGCACCGGTTCACATCGGCGCGCCAGTTTGCCGCCTCCCTCGGGCTGACGCCAAAGGCCGATTGCAGCGGCGGCAGGGAACGGATGGGGCGCATCTCCAAGATGGGGGACCGCTATCTTCGCCGTCTATTGGTGAACGGGATGACATCACAGCTTCAATCGGCGCGGCGCAAGCCCGACGCTTACCCCTGGGTCGCCGGCCTGTTGGCGAGCAAGCCCAACAAGCTGATCGCCGTCGCCATGGCCAACAAGGCGGCGCGGATCGCCTGGGTCGTCATGACCCGTGGCGAGGTCTACCGCGCTCGCCGACCTGCAACGGAGGGAACCGCATGACCAATTGATCGCTCGAAAGCACACAATCTTTCGACGATTGCGAGGACGATGCGACGTGATGGCAAACCGGTCAGACCGGGGATGGGGACAACCCGCCGAATGTCCAGGGCATGATAGCCCGCAAAGCAGATAGGGACCCGATCCACGGATACCATCAGGGCCAGCGGTTCAACAGCACCGCATCAACAGGCCGGACACAAGACTGTACCTGACTTGGCCGCTACGACGTCGAAAAGTCCTTGCAACGCGGGAGCCATCCACACA
>JABMOQ010000069.1 GCA_013204045.1 Rhodospirillaceae bacterium
GATTTCCATCGTCGCCACCGGCGGCTATGGGCGCGGCGAATTGGCACCCCAGTCCGATATCGACCTGATGTTCCTGCTCAACTACAAGCGCACGCCCCGCACCGAGCAAGTGGTCGAATACATGCTCTATATGTTGTGGGACCTGGGGCTGAAGGTCGGCCATGCGACCCGCTCGGTAGATGACGCCATAAAGCTGGCCAAGGAAGACCTGACCATCCGCACGGCGTTGCTGGAGGCGCGCTGGCTGTGGGGCGACGAAAAATTATATGAAAGGTTCCGAAACAAATTCGCAAAAGACATTATCGCCAGTAGCGGCCCTGCCTTCGTCGAGCAGAAACTGGCCGAGCGCGATGCCCGCCACGCGCGCATGGGCGATACCCGCTACGTGCTGGAGCCCAATGTCAAAGAGGGCAAGGGCGGCCTGCGCGACCTGCAAACCCTTTACTGGATCGCCAAGTATCTGTACCGGGTCGATGACGTTGCCGATCTGGTCGAAAAGGGCGTGCTGACAAGCCGTGACGCCGCGCGTTTTGCCAAGGCGCAAAATTTCCTGTGGACGGTGCGCTGTCACCTGCATTACGTCGCCGGCCGGCCGGAAGAGCGCCTGACGTTTAATGTGCAAGATGAGCTGGCCGGGCGCATGGCCTATACGGATCGCCCGAGTGCGCGCGGTGTCGAACGTTTTATGAAACACTATTTTCTGGTCGCCAAGGATGTCGGCGACCTGACCCGTATCATCTGTGCGGTGCTCGAGTCCGAACAGAAAAAACAACGCTTCCGCATGCCGACCCTGTCGTTCATGCGCCGCAGCATCGAAGGCTTCACCGTCGAAGGCGACCGCATAAATGTTGCCGCCGATGACGCCTTCAGGAAAGAGCCGATCAAGTTGCTGACCCTGTTCGCCAAGGCCCAGGAAAACAACCTGGACATTCACCCCAATGCACTAAGGCTGGTCACCCAGAACCTGCGTTTGATCGACGGCGACTTGCGGGGCAACAGCGAGGCGAACGCCACCTTCATCAATATTCTGACATCGAAGAAAGGCCCGGAACAGGCCCTGAAGCGCCTCAACGAGGCCGGTGTCCTGGGTCGTTTTGTCCCCGACTTCGGGCGCGTCGTCGCCCAGATGCAATACGACATGTATCATGTCTATACGGTCGACGAGCACACCATCCGTGCCATCGGCATCCTATCGCGTATCGAGTCCGGCAAGCTGGCCGGCGATCATCCGGTGGCAAGTTCGGTGATCCGCGAGGTGCAATCGCGCCGGGCGCTTTATCTGGGGGTGCTGCTCCACGACATCGCCAAGGGCCGCGGCGGCGATCATTCCGAACTGGGCGCCGAAGTGGCGAAGAAGCTGTGCCCGAGATTCGGACTGAGTGACTGGGAAACGGAAACCGTCGTCTGGCTGGTGCGCCATCACCTGTTGATGAGCAACACGGCATTCCGGCGCGACGTGGAAGACCCTAAAACCATCAGCGATTTTATCGCCGTCGTGCAGTCACCGGAACGGCTGCGCTTGCTGCTGATCCTGACTGTCGCCGATATCCGTGCCGTCGGGCCGGATGTCTGGAACGGCTGGAAGGCGGCACTGCTGCGCGAGCTTTACTACCATGCCCAGGAATCCATGGCCGGCGGCACGTCCAGCGAACGGCGCGCCCAAAGAGTGGATCGCGCCCGCGAGGCGCTCAGGCACGAGCTTAAAAATTGGCCGGAAATGGAGATCGAGACGCACCTGGCCAAGGGCTACGACGATTACTGGCTTGGATATGATGCCGCCGAACATGTCTACCACGCCGACCTGATGCGAAAAGTCGATGGGGAAGGCGGCGACATTCACATAGAGGCGCGGGTTGATCCGAATCACGATGTGACCGAGGTCATCATCTACACCCACGACCACCCCGGCCTGTTCGCCCGCATCGCCGGCGCCATGTCATTGTCGTCGGCCTCCATCGTCGATGCCCGCATCGCCACCATGGCCCACGGCATGGTGCTCGATACCTTCTGGATACAGGACGCCGACGGCGGCCCGTTCGATAACGCGGGCGGCCTGAAGCGCTTGAAAACCCGCATCGAAGGCGTGCTGAAAGGCAAGATCCATCCGGCCCGGGAAATGGCCAAGGCGCGGCTGCGCGCCCTGCCGTCACGGACCAGTGTTTTCAAGGTGCCGCCCCGGGTCATCATCGACAATACGGCCAGCGCCAAGTTCACGGTTATTGAAGTGAACGGCCGCGACCGGTTGGGACTGTTGAGCGATGTCACCCAGGCGCTGACCGATACAGGGCTGCAGATTGCATCGGCCCACATCTCGACCTATGGCGAGCGGGTTGTCGATGTGTTTTATGTCAAAGATGTATTCGGCCTCAGGGTCGAGCATGAAGGCAAAATCGAGCAAATCCGCGAACGCTTGCTGGCGGCCATAGAAGCGCCCACCGTGGCTGTCCAATAGCCGCCTTTTCAGCGCCTGAATTAACGGCTAGACATTCTTTATGGTTTTATTGAAATCCATCGCCACCGTCGGTTCGTTGACCATGGTCAGCCGCCTCTTCGGGTTCGTGCGCGATATCCTGATTGCCGCCGTCCTTGGCGCCGGGATGATGGCTGATGTTTTCTTCGTCGCCTTCAAGTTTCCCAATCTGTTCCGCCGCCTGTTCGCCGAGGGCGCCTTTAATATGGCCTTCGTACCGATCTATGCCGGCATACTGGAAGAAAAGGGCGAGGCGGCGGCGGGTGAATTCGCCGACCAGGCGCTGGCGATGCTGCTGTGGACGCTGCTTGGTTTCGTCATCGCCGTCGAACTTGCCATGCCGTGGGCGATGTCTGCCTTCGCGCCGGGTTTCCGGGCCGACCCGGAAAAATTCGCCCTGGCGATCGAGCTGACGCGCATCACGTTTCCCTATTTGCTGTTTATCTCGCTGGTCTCGCTGCTGGCCGGGGTGCTCAATTCATTGGGCAAATTTGCCGCCGCCGCAGCGACGCCGATCTTGTTGAATATATGTTTGATCGGGGCCGTGCTGGGGTTGGCGCCGCTGACAGAAACACCGGGCCATGGGCTGGCCTGGGGCGTGTTCGCGGCCGGCATCGTGCAGTTCATCTGGCTGATGAGCCACGCCGCCCGCAATGGCTATGCCATCAGCATTTCGGTCCCGCAGCTGACCGATAACGTCAAGCTGTTGTTGACGCGCGCCCTGCCGGTGGCCCTGGGCGCGGGGGTTTACCAGATCAATCTTTTGATCGACACCATCATCGCCTCGTTGCTGCCGGAAGGCTCGATCTCGTACCTGTTTTATGCGGACAGGGTTAATCAGTTGCCGTTGGGTGTGGTCGGCGTCGCCGTCGGCACGGCGCTGCTGCCGCTGCTATCGCGCCAGCTTCGGGCCGGGGATGGCGGGGCGGCCCTGCACAGCCAGAACCGGGCCGTGGAATTTTCCCTGCTGCTGACCCTGCCGGCGGCGGCGGCCCTGATGATCATCGCCGAGCCACTTGTCGTCACCCTGTTC
This sequence comes from Rhodospirillaceae bacterium, assembly GCA_013204045.1. Classification (GTDB taxonomy): domain Bacteria; phylum Pseudomonadota; class Alphaproteobacteria; order Rhodospirillales; family JABHCV01; genus JABMOQ01. Next base: position 3,504 of record JABMOQ010000069.1, read on the forward strand.
CAGCGCGGCGCGTTTGCGGCACCGGAAGCCCGGGCGACGGCGGCGGCATTGGCGGTCTACGCGGCGGGGTTGCCGGCCTATGTGCTGGCCAAGGCTTTGGCGCCGGGCTTTTTTGCCCGCGGCGACACCGCCACGCCGGTGAAGATTTCCGTCTTCGCCCTGCTCGCCAACTTGATTTTGAACCTGCTCCTGATGGGGCCGTTCCTGCATGTGGGCATCGCCGCGGCGACGGCCATTGCAAGCTGGCTTAATGTCGGGTTGATGGCGTATGTGCTGCACCGGCGCGGACACCTAAGCGCCGATGCCCGCCTGAAATCGCGGACGCTGAAAACCCTGCTCGCCACCATCGGCATGGCCACCGCACTTTATTATATGGGCGGTCCGCTGGTCGGGCTGTTCGAAGGCGCTGAAATCGATCGGGCGCTGGCCCTTGCGGTGCTGGTCGGGGGCGGCCTTGTGGTGTTCGCAGGCCTCGCGCAACTCACCGGCGCGGCCAAGCTTTCCGACGTAAAGGGTCTTTACAGGGGCGGCCCCAAGGCCCCATAACACCCGCCATGAGCAAAATATTTTCAGGCGTACAGCCGACCGGCGACCTTCACCTGGGCAATTACCTGGGGGCCATCCGCAATTGGGTGCGCCTGCAAGATGATTTTGATTGCCTGTTTTGTGTCGTCGATATGCACGCCATTACCAACTGGCAGGACCCGGCGGCCCTTGCGGCCTCGACCCGGGAAGTTACCGCCGCCTTGCTGGCGTCGGGCATCGATGCGGAGCGTCATATCGTTTTTAACCAGTCCCAGGTTCCGGGCCATGCGGAACTGGCGTGGATCTTTAATTGTGTGGCGCGCATGGGCTGGCTTAACCGGATGACCCAGTTCAAGGAAAAGGCCGGCAAGAACCGGGAAAACGCCTCCGTCGGGCTTTTCGCCTATCCTAACCTGATGGCCGCCGACATCCTTTTATATAAGGCCACCCACGTGCCCGTCGGCGAGGATCAGAAACAGCACCTGGAGCTGACCCGCGACATCGCCCAAAAGTTCAACAACGACTTTAAATGCGACATGTTCCCGATTGTCGAGCCGCTGATCTTCGGGGCGGCGACCCGGGTTATGTCGTTGCGCGACGGCACCAGCAAAATGAGCAAGTCGGACCCCTCGGAACAGTCGCGAATCACCATGACCGACGATGCGGATACCATCGCCAAAAAAATCCGCAAAGCCAAAACCGATCCCGAAGCCCTGCCCGATACGCAGAAAGGCCTGGAAGGCCGTGCGGAAGCGGCCAACCTGATGGGTATCTATGCGGCCCTTTCCGACACCGAGGTGGCGGACGTTTGCGCCAAATTCGGCGGTCAGCAGTTCTCGGCCTTCAAGCAGGACCTGGCCGACCTGGCGGTCGCCAAGCTGGCCCCCATTCAGGACGAAATGCGCCGCCTGATGGCGGACCCCGGCCATGTGGACGCCGTGCTGGCGGCGGGCGGGCAAAAGGCCCGGGCCCTGGCCGAGCCGATCCTGGCCGAAATCAAGCAGACGGTCGGCTACCTGAAACCTTGAAATTTTCCGCCATTAGGCCCATTTATGGAGCTGCAAAATTAACTGACCTTAGAAAAAAGGCCCCAAAAAATGTTTATCCAGACCGAAGGCACCCCCAACCCCTCGACACTGAAGTTCCTGCCCGGCTGCGATGTCATGGGCAGTGGCGGAACGGCTAACTTTACGGCTGTCGCCGATGCCGGACGCTCGCCGCTGGCGGTGCGCCTGTTCGAGGCCGAAGGCGTCGACGGGGTATTTCTGGGTGATGACTTCATCACCGTCACCAAGGCCGACGACAAGGACTGGGAGACCCTGAAGCCGATGCTTCTGGGTGCCATCATGGAACATTTCACCGCCGGCAAGCCGGTTATGGAAGGCACCGAAGCCGCCGCCGATGATGAAGAAGACTTCGCCGACGGCAGCATCGAGGCACAGATCAAGGAATTGATAGATACCCGCGTCCGCCCGGCGGTGGCCCAGGACGGCGGCGACATTATCTTCCATTCTTTCAAGGCTGGCGTTGTCACCCTGTCCATGCAGGGCGCCTGTTCGGGCTGCCCGTCATCGTCGATGACCCTGAAGAGCGGCATCGAAAACATGCTCAAACACTACATTCCGGAAGTCACCGAGGTCGTCGCGGCCGAGTAAGGACGCGAAAATAATTCTGCCGTCGAATCACTGTTTTTTTCGGCGGATTTTTGAAAAAGCCCTGATTTCAGCTAATTATCGCCGTATTTAATCCACAATCGGGCGACTATTATCCACAGCTGTTGCCCCCATGCACCAGTCGCATAGGCCCCATGCGCGGCGGGGCGCTGATTCATCGTGACAGTTTAAATAAAATTTTACTAATATCCGCCCTAATGGAGACGGGAACCCGCTAGAACCGCGGTTTGAAGAACATATTCTACCATATATTGTGTTTTAATTGATTTTTATCACAATATTATGTAAATACGGTGGATCGATTCTCAACCAACGGGCTTGTTTACATGACAGATCAACAAACGAATGCGGGGCGTCTTGGCATATCCCGCATATTCCCGGTTAAGAACATGACTTTTGAGCGCAGCGCTCTGGGCCTGGTCGGGGTCTTCGTCGCGGCCCTGGTAACGGCGGCGGCCCTCAATCCGCCGACCGGCGGGACGGCATCGCCGCGCGCCACACTGAAGGGCGCCGAGCCACTGCTGCTGACGTCCGGTTTGACACCGACAAGCCGCGCCGTCGAAGTTTCGGCCCTGCCGCAGCTTGAGGCGGACCTGGATATAGATGTCGCCGCCGGCCCCGTGCGTACGGCGCGCGGGCTATCTGAATCCTTCGGCAAGATCGGCTACTCCCTTGACGGTGTTATCGAGAGCAATGCGGATGTGCCCAGGGTATTCCTGGCCAGCCTGCCCGAAGATTTGTCGAAGGTTCCCGAAAATGCCGAGCGCAAGGCGATTTTTTTCCAGTCGATGCTGCCGCTGGTGTTGCAGGTCAACGAAGAAATTTTGGCCGAGCGCCGCCGCCTTTGGCAACTCAATTTCAATGCCCGTCTGGGCCGCAAGATGGCTGCCGCCGATAAGTTGTGGCTACAGGTTATGGCCGAACGTTACGGTGTTTCGCCCGACAACATTGGCAAGCTGATCAAGCGCGTCGATATCGTGCCGCCGTCCCTGGCGTTGGCGCAGGCGGCGGAAGAAAGCGGCTGGGGCACATCGCGCTTCTCGCGCGAAGGCAACGCTATATTCGGGCAGTGGACCTATGTGGCTGCCGAAGGCCTGGTTCCGGCCAACCGCGATGACGGCAAGACCCACAGGATCAAGGCGTTCGAAAACCTGATCGATTCGGTACGCGCTTACATGAAAAACCTGAACACGCACCGCGCGTACCGGGAATTCCGGGCCAGCCGCACCATGATGCGCCGGTTTGGCGCGCCCATGGATGGCCGGGTGCTGGCCACCCGGCTCAACCGTTATTCGGAACGTGGGGCAGCTTACGTCACGGCCATTCATGGCCTGATCGAAGCCAACGAGCTGAGCCGCCTTGATGATGCGCGCCTTGACGAAACCCGGACGTTCACCCTCAACGAGCCGGTAATCTAGGCTATTTTCAGGCTTTTCATTTAACCAAGAATTGGCGCCCGAACCAGCGCCAGCGGCCATCCGGGGCCGGTACCGTGCAGTTTATGCGGGTGCGGCCCTTCGGCAACGGCGTTAGCATACGGGCCTCGATACGGGCTTCAACCATATCGCTTCCATCGGGCGCGTCGGTTTCCCCGCCAAGCACCATGACCTGGATTTTGCCTTCATGGGAGGCAAAGCAGCTTAACTGGTGCAAAGACCGGGCCAGCGCCGCATCGCCCATGACCGTAAAACCGAATACCGGCGGATTTTCATCGCCGCTATTGATCAGCGGATCGACGGGGGTGACGCCCGTCGCCGGCAACGACAGGGCATTGGCGGCAAGGCTGAAGCGGGCGATGTCGCCATAATTTTCGTTGAGGGCAAAACGCGGCAAATAAAACAGCCCCCCACCCTGTCGATCAACGGCGGCGACACCCGAATGCTGACCCAGGCCGGCGATAAACCCGGCCTCACGGGCCACCGTCATAACGTCAAGCCCGGCTTCGCCATAGGGATAGGCGATAATGGTGGGGGCCTGACCAAGATGCTCAATGAAGCGGCGGTTGGATTTTTCAAGTTCATGGCGGTTGGTGGCGATATCGGCCAGCGGCATGTGCAGATGCGATGCTGTCTGGCTGCCGATGGTGACGCCATCGTCACGGAGTTCACGAATCTGGCTCCAGTTCATGTAGCCGCCGATGTTTTGGTCTACCGGGTCGGTGGCAACAAAAAGCGTAAACGGAAAACCGGCACTCTTAAAGCGTGGCCAAGCCTGCGTATAAACAGACAAGTAGGCATCATCGACGGTAAGGGCGACAGCCCGGTCGGGCAGGTCGCGGCCTTCAACCAGGGCGGCGATAATATCGGGCAGCGCCATCACCGTATAGCCGCCGTTTTTTAGCTCGGTGATGTGGGCTTCAAATTGCTCAATGGTAATGTTGGTGGTCGGGTAATCAGTCTCGCCAAACCGATGATACATAAAGATGACGGCAGACTTCGCCGCCATCGCCTCGGCGGCAATCAAGGTCATCAAAACGCTGACGAAAAGAAAAATTATAATCGGCCTGTGGGATCGCATGTATTGTCCTTTCACGTATGCCCAAGGATATAATCCAAATGAATGGTTAATAAAACACTTGAACAAGCAAACGATTCTTCACATTTTTCAATTTGGCGGCAGGCATTCCGGCAACGAAAGGGCGACACGCTATGACTTTTGAAAACAGACACGTGGTTATCACCGGTGGCACCGGCGCCCTGGGCACGGCGGTAACGGAGGCGCTTATAGGGAATGGGGCCATATGCCACATCCCTGCCTTCGACTCCGCCGAGTCGGCGCGCTTCACCCTTGCCGGCAAAGAACGGGTGCACATTGTCCCCGGCATTGATCTGACCGACGAGCAGGCGGTCACAGAATTTTATGAAGGCTTGCCCGCATTATGGGGCTCAATTCATATTGCCGGCGGCTTTGATATGTCGCCGCTGGCCGAAACGTCGAAGGACGCTTTCCTTAAACAGATTAACATGAATGCGCTGACATGTTTTTTATGCATTCGCGAGGCGGTTAAAAAAATGCGCATCACCGGCGGTGGCGGACGCATCGTTAACGTCGCCGCCCGGCCGGGGCTTGAGCCCCGCGAAGGCGCCGGCATGGCGGCATACACGGCGTCGAAGGCGGCGGTCGCGGCGCTGACAGTATGCCTCGGCGAAGAAGTCGCGGCGGAAGGCATCTGGATCAACGCCGTGGCACCGTCGATCCTGGATACGCCGGCCAACCGGGCCGCCATGACGAAAGCAGATTTTGCGTCGTGGCCGAAGGTGGAAGAGGTCGCGGCGACCATCTTGCATCTGGCGTCGCCAGAAAACGGCGCCGGGCGCGGCGCGGTGGTACCGGTTTACGGAAAAGTTTAAGGGGGCTTAAACACTGAAAGAGAGGCCGGAAAATCTATTTCATCATAGGTTTATCTAAAACGGCATCCCCGAGGACGCCATAACTTTTGCTGTCGAACATCTGGTAATGCCACCATTCTTTCAGGTAGCAGTCCCACCCGGCCGCCGTCATCAGGCCGAGCAGGCGATAGCGATTTTCCTGGGCCAGGGGGCTGACGTCGGTATCGGCGTGGTAAGCCATGGCCGTGAAGGCATCGAAATCGGTGCCCATTTCAAGGGCCACCCCGGTGGCGGCATCAAGCAATGTCAAATCGATGGCAACGCCGCGGGAATGGGGCGAGCCTTTGGCCGGGTCGGCCAGGAAAACCGGGTCCGGGGTATGCTCCCATAACTTCCATTGCGCCTCCGACGGGCGGAAGGCATCGAAAATCAGGAACCGCCACCCCTGCCGGGCGGCCAGATCAATGGCGCGGGTCAGCAGCTTCTCGGCCTCAACGTGCAGATAACAGGCGGGGCGTGCGTAAACCGGCGCACCGGTAAAATTGTCAGACGTGGCGTATCTGAGTTGCAGGTCGACGTTGTGACTTTGAGGTGTGATTTCTATCAGTGTCATGTGATTATTCTGGAATCTCGCTGTTGTGGGATAGTCCAGTATAACCGCCTTTCGCGGTCTGCAAACGGGGAACGATAATATGCACATCCTGGCCATGGATACGGCGACCAATGGCTGTTCGGTGGCGCTGACCGACGGCGCGCGTATCGCGGCCCGGCGCAGCGCGCCCATGGCGCGCGGTCAGGCCGAGGCCCTGGTGCCGATGATTGCTGCGGTCATGGACGAAGCGGGCGTAGACTTTGGCGCCCTTGACCTGCTGGCCGTGACCGTCGGCCCCGGTGCTTTTACCGGCTTGCGCATCGGCCTGGCGGCGGCCCGCGGGATGGCGCTGACGACGGGCCTTAAATGTCTTGGCGTCACCACCACCGAGGCGATCGCCCGTGGTGTTGATGGTGCCGGTCTCGATGGCCGGCGTTTGCTGGTCGCCATCGATACGAAACGCAACGATCTCTACGCCCAGATGTTTTCTCCGGCCGGGCAGGTTCTTGGCCAGCCCGAAGCCGTCCGGCCTGAAGACCTGGCAGCCTTCACCGGAAACGGGCCCCTGATGATCGCCGGTGATGCCGCCACCCGTGCCGCGGAAATTCTCAGGTCCGCCGGCACCCAGGCCGATCTGGCGGAGGCGCCGGGGCTGCCGGATGCGGCCATGGTTGCCGCCGTGGCCGAACAGCGCTGGCAGGCCATGGATTCTGGTGAACGGACAAAACTGGCGCCGCCGACTCCCCTGTATCTGCGCCCCCCCGACGCCAAACCGGCCAAGGACGGCGGCGGTCTGCGCCCCAGCCGTCCATCAACACCATGAAACCGGCCGGGGCCACGCCCCTGCATGCCGGCGTGATTGCCGGACTGCACGGCGCCTGTTTTGATGGCCCCCACGACACGGCGTGGGATGAGAAGGCAATTTTTCAAATTCTCGCCATGCCGGGGGCCTTTGGCTTCATCGCCGGTGGCGCGGACGGACCGTGCGGTTTCGTGCTTGGCCGCACCGCCGCCGACGAATGCGAAATCATCAGCATCGGGGTCATCGCCGCCGCGCGCCGCAGCGGGGTGGGCCGGGATTTGCTGGTCGCCACCGTCGACCATGCCAGGGCCGCCGGGGCAACCCGCATGTATCTGGAAGCGGCGGAGAATAATGAGGCGGCCCGGGGGTTTTATGAAATCAGCGGGTTCGAGCCAGCCGGCCGCCGCGCCAGATATTATGGCCGCGGCAGCGATAGTGTTGATGCTTTGGTCTACGCCCTCGAACTAAAGGCCAAATAATAGTAAGCGTGCCGTTATTCCTTGCGGATCACCAGCCGGTGCACCCCGTCGGGCGGCCCGTCCGGGTCCTCGGGCTCCAGCGACAGCACCGTGTTGCCACTATCGATGACGGACCGGGGGACATTTTCCAGCGGTTCTGTGCCTTTTAGGCGCACTTCCAGGGTACTCCCCGCGGCCATTTTTTCAATCTGTAGTTTGGTCCTGACAAAGGTCATCGGACAGACCTCCGGCGTGATGTCGAGGTAATAGTCAATACCGGGCCGATTCTTGAGCTTGTCGTCTTTATTCATGTGAATAACTTGCGAGTTGCAGAAATACTATTTATATAATGAACAATCATTACGATTAAGGGAATAGATAGAAAATGACAGATAAGCCGAATACAAGCGAAATGCTTGAGCTGACGACTGAAATCGTCGCTGCGCACGTCGGCAATAATACTGTGGCGGTCAGCGATCTGCCGAATATTATTTCAGAGGTATATCGAAGCCTTGTTGCCGTCGGTACCGAACAGGCGGCATCAGAACGCCCGCGGCCGGCCGTGCCAACCAAAAAATCAGTATTTCCGGACTATATTATTTGCCTGGAAGACGGGAAAAAGCTGAAAATGCTGAAACGACATCTGAAAACGTCCTACAATATGTCGCCGGATGAATACCGTGAACGTTGGGGGCTTGGCTCTGATTACCCGATGGTTGCGCCCAGCTATGCCAAGCACCGGTCAAATCTGGCAAAGAAAATCGGCCTTGGCACCAAGCCGCGCAAAGGCCGCAGCAAAAAAACCTGACCGGTATCATTCGGTCCGCTAGCTGCCTGAAAGGCCTGGGACATCAATAAATGACTGCTCCGTCGCGAATCGAAAGACTTTGCATCGACAGGGGTATGAAGATGACCGGCCAACGCCGAACCATCGCCCGAGTGCTGTCGGAATCCGAAGATCACCCCAATGTGGACGATGTCTACAAGCGAGCCTCCAAGATTGACTCAAAAATTTCGATCGCAACTGTCTATCGCACGGTGCGTCTGCTCGAGGAATCCAATATCCTTGATAAACATGATTTCGGGGACGGCAGCGCCAGATACGAAGAAGCGACCGACAGCCACCATGACCACCTGATCGATATTCAAAGCGGCGAAGTCATCGAATTTCATAACGAGGAAATCGAAGCCTTGCAGAGAAAAATTACCGAACAGTACGGCATGACTCTTGTAGGTCACCGACTGGAACTTTTCGGCGTACAAAAAGACAAAAAGAAATAGACAGAAAGATTGCACCCGAACACGACATGGCTTTGACGAAAAAACTCCACATCAAGACCTATGGTTGCCAGATGAACGTCTACGATTCAGGCCGCATGGCTGACGTTCTGGCGCCGCTTGGCTACACCCAGACCGATGCGCCCGATGACGCCGATATGGTTATCCTCAATACCTGTCATATCCGCGAGAAGGCGGCCGAAAAGGTTTATTCGGAATTGGGCCGACTGAATCTTTTAAAGCGCCGTCGCCAGAAAGAAGGCGGCGACGTGGTCCTCGCCGTTGCCGGTTGTGTCGCCCAGGCCGAGGGCGAAGAAGTACTGCGCCGGGCGCCGTATGTTGACATGGTGTTCGGACCCCAAGCCTATCACACCCTGCCGGAAATGGTTGCCCGGATAAGCCGCGCCAGCGGGGCCCAGCTGAATACGGATTTTCCGTCCGAAATTAAATTTGATCATTTGCCGGAACCGACCCGCGCCAGTGGTGCCGTCGACGGCGCATCGGCGTTCCTGACAGTGCAGGAAGGTTGCGACAGGTTTTGCGCCTTTTGTGTTGTGCCCTATACCCGGGGCGCGGAATATTCCCGTCCGCCTGCCGCCGTGCTGGCCGAAGCCCAACACCTGCGCGATCTTGGCGCCCGGGAAGTGACCCTGCTGGGCCAGAACGTCAATAGCTACCACGGGGCAGCCGACGACGGCAGTGAATGGCGTCTTGGCCGCCTGATCGCTGAAATAGCAGAGCATACCGGCATCGAACGCATCCGCTATACCACGTCGTACCCGGCCGACATGGACGACGAGCTGATCGCCGCCCATGGGCGTATTGAACAGCTGATGCCGTTCCTGCATCTGCCGGTGCAGTCCGGCTCTGACCGGGTGCTCAAGGCTATGAATCGCCGCCATGGGGCCGACGACTACCGCCGCCTTGTCGAACGTCTGCGCACCGCACGCACCGACATCGCGCTGAGTTCCGATTTTATTGTTGGCTTCCCCGGCGAAACGGACTCAGATTTCGAAGCGACACTGGCGCTGGTCCGCGACGTCAGTTTTGTACAGGCTTATTCCTTTAAGTACAGCCCGCGCCCGGGAACACCGGCGGCCGAACTGGATGGGCAGATTGAAGAAAAATTAAAAGAACAAAGACTGGCTCGTTTGCAGGACCTGCTCAACACCCAGCAACGTGATTTCAATGAAACCTGCGTCGGGCGCACCATGGATGTGCTGCTCGACCGGCCGGGCCGCCTGCCGGGACAGATGGTCGGCCGCAGCCCATACATGCAGCCGGTCCATGCCAGCGTTCCTGAGAACATGATGGGCCAGATTGCCCGCCTGACCATCGAAGCCGGCCACGCCAACAGCCTTGCCGGCAGGATATTATGCCCATGACACCACCGACAAAACCCCACAGCCTGCACGAACAAGCCGCCGCCAGCCGTAAGCTCGTCTTCGGCGACAACGGGTTGGCACAGCAACTGTTCGGGGCGCATCATGCACATCTGGCAGTGATAGAAAAAAAACTTGGCGTCGGCATGAATGCGGTCGGTAATGAATTGACAATTTTTGGCGAGACGGACGACATAAACGCCGCCGCCCAGGCCCTTGAAGGGCTTTATGGGCGTCTTGAAAAAGGCCTCGTGGTGGATCAGGCCGAGGTCGATGCGGTGCTTCGTATGGCCACCCACCGGGACGGTAATGTGGCGGACGCCGATATTGAAGTGCATACGCGCAAGCGCTTGATTTCGCCGCGTTCGCCCACACAAGCCACTTATTTGCGGGCCATCGATGACCATGAGCTGGTTTTTGGTCTTGGTCCGGCGGGTACCGGAAAAACCTATCTGGCCGTTGCCAAGGCCGTCGAACGGCTGGTCTCAGGCCAGGTCGACCGGCTTATTTTGTCCAGGCCTGCGGTCGAGGCGGGCGAGCAGCTGGGATTCCTGCCGGGCGATATGCGCGACAAGGTCGACCCATACCTGCGCCCCCTTTACGACGCCCTGCACGACATGCTGCCCGCCGAACAGGTGGCCAAGCGTCTTGAAAACGGCGAGATCGAGGTCGCCCCCCTGGCCTTCATGCGCGGCCGCACCCTGGCCAACGCTTTTGTCATTCTGGACGAAGCCCAGAACACCACCGCCGTGCAGATGAAAATGTTTCTGACGCGCTTGGGTGAAAATTCCTGCATGGTTGTTACCGGCGATCTTAGCCAGGTCGATCTGCCGCGCGGCACCCGTTCGGGGCTGCGCGACGCGGTCGATGTTTTAGGCGGCGTCAAGGGCGTCGGCTTCACCCACTTTACAAAAGAAGATGTTGTCCGCCACCCATTGGTGACCAAGATCGTCGGTGCCTATGATGCAGAGGAAGCCCGGCGCAAGGCGGCGGCTCGCTATGAAAAAGGGAGCGCCACAGACGACGATGCCTGACATCGATATATCCATCGCCGACGACGCCTGGAGTTCGGCATTCCCGGGTGCCGAAGACGCCTGCCGCAAGGCTGCCCTGGCGGTGCTGGCAACCACCACATATGAGGCCGGCGAGATCAGCATCGTCCTCAGCAATGATGACCAGGTACGCACCCTTAATCGCGACTATCGGGGCAAGGACAAGCCGACCAACGTTCTGTCGTTCGCAAGCCTTGACGCAGGCGCGCCGACGCCAGCCAACGCCCCGGTCCTGCTGGGTGACGTGATCGTTGCATTGGAAACAGCAAGGGATGAGGCTGACAGCGAAGGCAAGACGCTTAGCCATCACTTAAGCCACCTGATTGTTCATGGCGTACTGCATCTGCTTGGATACGATCATCAGGAAGATAAAGCGGCACATGAAATGGAAGAACTGGAAACCGCTATTCTGGAATCGCTCGGCGTCGGCGATCCGTATAGCGGCGAAGCCCGAAAGGCGGCTGACGGATGAATGATCCGGGATTCATAAACTGGGCTAAAGGGCTGTTGGGCCTTGGCAACGGCGAGGGCTCGGCCCGTGACGTTCTTGAAGAACTGATCGATGAACGTGACGATGCGGAAATGCCCATCGATGACGAAGAGCGCTTGTTGTTGGCAAACATACTGGAGCTTCGCGGGCGCACTATTTACGATGTCATGGTGCCGCGCGCCGACATTATTGCCCTCGAAAGCAACGCCGGACTTTCCGACGTCATCGCCATGATCACGGCCGAAGGCCACTCGCGTTTGCCGGTCTACCGGGAAACCCTGGATGACGCCATAGGCATGATCCACATCAAGGACGTTCTGGCATGGCGCGGCCGGGACAAGGAATTTTCCTTGAGCGATATTGTCAGGCGGGTCCTGTTCGTGCCGCCTTCCATGCAGGTCCTGGAACTATTGCTGGAAATGCGCGCCAAGCGCAGCCACATGGCGCTGGTTGTTGATGAATACGGCGGCGTCGACGGATTGGTGACGATCGAGGATCTGGTCGAGGAAATTGTCGGCGAAATCGAAGACGAACATGACCGTACCGATATCCCGCAGATGATAGAGTGCCCCGACGGCTCTCTCGACGCCGATGCCCGCGTTACCATTGAAGCCCTTGAAAAAAGAATCGGCACCTCCATAGGCGGGGAAGAGGACGAAGACATCGACACCCTGGGCGGCATTGTTTTCGCGCTGGCCGGACGGGTTCCGGTGCGCGGCGAACTGATCGGCCATCCGTCCGGATTGGAGTTCGAGATTCTGGAAGCCGATCCCCGGCGTATCCGCCGCCTGCGCCTGCGCCATCTCGACGCCCTGAATACGCCGATCAAGCTTCCCGCAGGCGGCGCCTGAACCGTGATCAAAGGGCTCGAAGCCTCGATTATGGGCCTGACAGGATGGCGCCGGTATCTGCTGGCGCTGGGCCTCGGCGTTGTCGCAGTCGGGGCCTTGGCGCCAATTTATATGATCGTTCTTTTCGTGCCTGCCTTTACAGGGCTTGTGTGGCTTATTTTCAGCGGTTCAGGCTGGCGTTCGGCGGCCGCCGCCGGGTGGTGGTTCGGTCTTGGCTATTTCATCGCCGGACTTTACTGGATCGGCAACGCCCTGCTGGTTGATGCCGAACGGTTTGGTTTCATGGCCCCCTTCGCCGTGCTCGGCCTGGCGGCGGCGCTGGCATTTTTTACGGCGCTGGCGGCGGGCCTGGCCTGGCGGTTCGGGCGAGACGCCAGCGGTGTCGGGCGCGTATTGGTGTTCGCTGCCGCGTGGGTGTTGGTGGAATGGCTCCGTGGATGGGTGTTTACCGGCTTTCCCTGGAATCTGGTCGGCAGCGCATGGGCCGGGTTCGACGCCATGGTACAAGGGGCATCCATCGCCGGGGTTTACGGGCTCAGCCTGCTTACCGTCGTCGTTGCGGCCATGCCGTCGACGCTCGGGGGGTGTCGGCGCCCCACCGTGATCGCCTGTACCATACTTGCTGTTGTTTGGGCCGGCGGCATGCTCAGGCTATCGGCGGCACCGGCCATCGGAACGGACATGGTTGCGGGCGTCGGCCTGCGTCTGGTGCAACCGAACATCGATCAGAAACTAAAATGGCGGCAAAACCAGCGCCCAAAAAATATTGAAGAGCAAGCCCGCCTGAGCCGCACCCCATCGGACCAGCCCCCGACCCATATCTTCTGGGCCGAGACGGCGGCAACTTATTTCATCGCCAGGGATCGCGCCAGCCGCCTCGCCGTCGCCGCCGCCGCGCCCAGGGGCGGTTTGGTCATTACCGGCGCGCCGAGGACGACGCCGGAGGCTGAAAATATTTACCGTATCTGGAACAGCCTGCATGCGGTCGATGGTGCGGGCGCCATTGTCGGCACTTATGACAAGCACCATCTGGTGCCGTTCGGCGAATATCTGCCGCTGCGAAATATTCTTGGCCGGATCTTCGGGCTTTCCAAAATCACCGCCGGGACCTCCGACTTCAGTCCCGGTCCCGGCCCGCAAACCCTGCGCCTCAAGGGATTGCCCCCGGTATCGCCGCTGATTTGCTACGAGATTATCTTCCCGGGCGCCGTCCTCGATGCCCGGGATCGTCCTGAATGGTTGCTCAACCTGACCAATGACGGCTGGTACGGGAACAGTTCCGGCCCCTATCAGCATTTCGATGCGGCCCGCCTGCGTGCCGTGGAAGAAGGCTTGCCCGTGGTGCGTGTCGCCAATACCGGAATATCAGGGGTTATCGATGGTTATGGCCGCACCGTCGCCCGGCTGGCCTTAGGCGAAAAAGGCATCGTCGATAGCGGGCTGCCAAGGCCGCTTGCGGCGATGACTGTTTATGCCCGTACCGGCAATTGGCTGGCCGTATTGCTGGCACTGATGATGGGGGCGCTTGGCGCCTTGCTATGGCGCGTAAGGCAATGAAAATACTCAATTTTCAACTTTACCTTGCATAAGACTGTATGAAATCCACTGTTGACGCAGGGGAATTTCACCCCCTATCTTGAGGCTTCTGGATTCGCATTAAATGCGTTGATTCCGGTCAATGTCGCACAAATATGATCAGGATACCTTACAGGCCCCTTCCCACTTGAATGATGAACGGTAACAAATAAACGAAAAAAGCAGCGGCCAGGAGCAGTGCTGGCAACAAGAACGCCTCCCTCGCGGCGCCGGTTTACGGCCCCCCCCGCCTTGTTGATGTCCACGTCGGTACCCGCCTCAGGCTCAGGCGAACCCTTCTCGGAATCAGCCAGGAAAAACTGGGCGAAGCGGTTGGCCTGACCTTCCAGCAGATTCAAAAGTA
>JABMOQ010000070.1 GCA_013204045.1 Rhodospirillaceae bacterium
AGCCTGAGCTGGAAATGATGCCGGAACCGTCCTTTGAATCGCTGCCGGACGAACCCATGCTGGAACCCGTGCTGGAACCCATGCTGGAGCCCATGCTGGAGCCCATGCTGGAACCCATGCTGGAACCCATGCTGGAACCCATGCTGGAACCCGCGCCCGAACCCATGCTTGAAACCAGGACAGAACCTGAACCTTCGGTTGACAGCTATCTTTCCGAACCCCTTGAAGGCCCGGCCGCAGACATCTTTTCCGATCCGCCGGACCCGGTCGCTGGCGATTCCGGTAGCGGTTCCGGCGGTGATAGCGGCGATGATCTGCTCGGATAGACTCAGCTATTGCACCTGTTATAATAGACCCGGGAGATCGGCGGTGGACGGACCCCTCGCCAACCCGGTCAGGTCCGGAAGGAAGCAGCCGTAACGAGATTCGGTCCGGGTTGCTGTTCGGTCTCCCACCTCATGAAAAACCCGTTCAGGGTCAATTTCCGGGAATATAGATGACCAATCCAGCCGCACCAACTGAGTATACGGTCCTTGCCCGTAAATACCGCCCGGCCTCGTTTGAAGGCCTGATCGGCCAGCAGGCCATGGTCCGCACCCTGACCAACGCCATAAGCGCGGGCCGTCTGGCCCACGCTTTCGTGCTCACCGGTGTGCGCGGGGTCGGCAAGACGACAACGGCCCGCATCATCGCCCGTGTCCTCAATTGCATCGGGCCCGACGGAACCGGCGGGCCGACGGCGACACCTTGCGGGGTCTGCGAGAATTGTATGGCCATTGCCGAAGATCGCCATGTCGATGTACTGGAAATGGATGCCGCCAGCCGTACCGGCGTCGAAGACATTCGCGAACTGATCGAAGGCGTGCGTTACCGCCCGGTGACGGCGCGCTACAAGATATACATTATCGATGAAGTGCACATGCTGTCGAAAAACGCTTTTAACGCGTTGTTGAAAACGCTGGAAGAACCCCCTGAGCATGTGAAGTTTATTTTTGCGACCACGGAAATCCGTAAAATCCCGGTGACCGTGCTCAGCCGCTGCCAGCGCTTCGACCTGCGCCGGGTCGACACAGAAACCCTCAGCGCCCATTTCCGGAAAATCGCCGATACTGAAAACGCCGAAATCAATGATGCGGCGCTGGCCCTGATTGCGCGTGCCGCCGACGGCTCTGTCCGCGACGGCCTCAGCCTGCTTGATCAGGCCATCGCCCACGGCTCCGGCGCTGTTGACGAGAACCAGGTCCGCGACATGCTCGGCCTGGCCGACCGGTCGCAGACGTTTATGTTGCTGGAAGCCGTGCTCGCCGGCGACATCGCCCAAGCCCTGGGCCTGCTGGATCAACTTTACCGGGAAGGCGCCGATCCGGTCACGGTCATCGAGGATATGCTGGAAATTACCCACTGGCTGACCCGCATCAAGGTCGTTCCCGATGCCGCCGATGATCCGGGCGTGCCGGAAATGGAACGGGTGCGCGGCCGCGATATGGCCGACCGTTTGAAAATGGCCGCCATCGCCCGGGCCTGGCAGATGCTGCTCAAGGGCCTTGGCGAAATCAGGAGCGCGCCGTCGCCGATCCAGGCCACGGAAATGGTGCTGGTGCGCCTGGCTTATACCGCCGACCTGCCGACCCCGGCCGAGGCCCTGAGAACCATCGACAAGGGCGGCGACAAGGGGGGCAACAAGGGCGCCGCAGCGGCGAGTCCGGCGCCGCCCCGAAAAAACGATAGCGCGCCGGTGGTGTTGGGCACATTGCCCGCCGTCGAGGGCGGCCCCGATCAGCCCCGCGCCGCCATGGCCGTTGGCGATACTGTTGCGCTCGCACCGCCGGTCGCCGAACTGCCGCAGGAAAGCCTGCCCGATCCAAAATCATTTGAAGACGTCGCCGAACTGGCCGGCGTCAAGGGCGAGGCGATCCTGCGCGCCAATATCATCAACAACGCCCATCTGGTGACCTTCGCGCCCGGCCATATTGAAATAAGCCTGGGCGCCCGCGCCCCCCGGGAACTGCCCTATGACCTGAGCCGGTTCCTGACCGAAAACACAGGCCGGCGTTGGATCGTCACCGTATCGGGCGAGGCCGGACAGCCGACCCTGCAACAATCCAGCGACGCTAAAATCGCCGATGAAAAGGTCCAGGCCGGCGATCATCCGCTGGTCCGCGCCGTCCTCGATACCTTTCCCGGCGCCGCCGTCAGTCATGTCCACTCCAGCGACGACGACAAATAGGCAGGAAGCCGACCCCATGTATGAACTTTATTATTATCCGGGCATGGCCAATCTGGCGCCGCACATGATGCTGGAAGATATCGGTGCCGAGCATCGTTTGATTCGTGTCGACCGTGACAAGGGGGAACACAAATCGCCGGAATACCTGAAGCTCAATCCCAAGGGATTGATCCCGGTGCTCGTCGACGGCGATTTGGTGCTCTATGAAACGGCGGCCATCTGCCTGCATCTGGCCGACAGGCACCCGCAAGCCAACCTGGCCCCGGCGCTTGGCACCCATGGCCGGGCGCACATGTATAAATGGTTGATGCACATGACCAATACGGTGCAGTCGGATGTCCTGGTTTATAATTATCCGGACCGCTACACCACCGATCCGGGTGGCGTCGAAGCGGTCAAGGCGGCGTCTGCGGCGCGTCTGGAAAATGCCTACCAGCAGATTGATGCGCATTTGGCGGAAGGGCCCTATCTGTTGGGCGATACCTTCAGCCTCGCCGACTATTACCTGCTGCTGATGGCGCGCTGGGGCCGCAATATGGCGAACCCGCCCCGGACCTTGCCCAATCTGGGCCGCAGCCTCGACCGCATCGCCGAACGTCCGGCGGTGGCCCGCGCGTTTGCCGCCGAAGGCATGGAGAAGCCTTATTATTAAAGCATGAAGTCGTTGCCCGCCGCCGCCCCCCAGGCTTCCATGAATTCGGCCAGGTGGGGCCGCGCCGCGCCTTCGGCCTCGATCAATGTCACCACATCGGCGACGGCCCGGTTATAGGCATCAACGGTGATCGTGCCCCGGTGCTGCATCAGGCGCAAATAAACCAGATAGGTGTTGAGCACGTCGGTTTCGCAGTAATCGCGGATTTCCTGAATTTTGCCATCGTCGAACATGGCCGCGACCTTTGATCCATCGACCCCGAACTTGCCGGGAAAGCCCAGCACCGAGCAAACTTCGTTGAGCTTGATGCGGGCCGAGGCGCCGTAATCGGACAGCACCTCGATCAAGTCGCAGTGCCAGTCGGTGGAATAGCGGGAAGAATAACTGTTCCATTTGTCACCGCCCGAATACAGCCACGGTGCGGAAATGCCGTGCACCATGGCCCGGTATTTCAGCACCGGCAGATCGAAACCACGGCCGTTAAAGCTGACCAGTCGCGGCTTCAAGCGTTCGAAATAGGTGAAGAAGCCCTGCAACAGCTGTTTTTCGTCGAACCCGGCCTCGCCGCCGGAACGCAACTCGCGCAACATATAAGCCTCACCGCCGCCGGAATAGTCGATTTCGGCCTCCAGAAAGCTGATCGCCACCACTTTGTGGAATGGCTGGCGCGGGAACGCATTTTTGCCAGCCGTCGCCTCCAGGTGGTAGCGCTCCAACTCGTCCCGCCGGGCCTGGACATCGCCGGCATCGAACCCGGTCAGATTGGGCACCGCGTCGGTGTCGGGGATGGTCTCTATATCGAAAACGAACAGGTTTTGATGCTGCATGCCGGGCTTCCGTAGGATAAACTGTGCTTAGCCTAACACTTAAGAGAGATGAGAAACAGACCATGAAAAACCTTGGCGCGATGATGAAGCAGGCCCAGCAGATGCAGGAAAAGATGGGCGAGTTGCAGGAAGCACTCGGCAACACAGAGATTACCGGCACCTCCGGCGGCGGCATGGTCGAGGTTACCGTGACCGGCAAGCACGAGGGCCGCAAGGTCAAAATCGACCCATCGCTGCTGGTGCCCGGTGAGGCAGAAGTCCTGGAAGACCTGCTGGTCGCCGCCTTCAACGACGCCAAGACCAAGGTCGACGAAGCCATGCGCGAAAAAATGTCCGAATTGACCGGCGGCCTGCAATTGCCGCCCGGCATGTCGCTGCCGTTCTGATGGTCTTTGTTTAAATATGGCCGATAACGACATCGAGCACCTGATCCAGTTGCTGGCAAAACTGCCGGGGCTGGGGCCACGTTCGGCCCGGCGCGCCGTCCTGCATTTGTTGAAACACAGGGAAACCCTGTTGGCGCCGTTGTCGAAAAGCCTCGACGAAGCGGCCGAAAACATTATCACCTGCGCCATCTGCGGCAATCTCGACACCCACGACCCATGCGTTACCTGCCGCGATCCCAAACGCGTCGACACGGTGATCTGCGTCGTCGAGGATGTGGCCGATCTGTGGGCGCTGGAGCGCACCCCGGCTTTTCGTGGCCGCTTTCATGTGCTCGGCGGCACCCTTTCGGCCCTCGACGGTGTTGGCCCTGAAGATTTGAATATCCCGGCCTTGTTGAAGCGGGCCCGGGCCGAGTCGGTGACCGAGGTGATTATCGCCACCAACGCCACCGTTGACGGCCAGACCACGGCCCATTACATCGCCGACCGCCTCGCCGATTGCGGGGTCCGCATATCCGGCCTGGCCCACGGGGTGCCGGTGGGCGGCGAGCTTGACTATCTGGATGAAGGCACCCTGTCGGCGGCCCTGCAGGCGCGCCATGATTTTTGATGTAAATTTATGCTCTAGTTGACACCATTGGCCCGTTGCACCTCGCGGATGAAGGCGATGATGGCGGGGATTTCCGCCGCCTTGACGGTGGCCTGAGGCGGCATCGGCCCGAATTTCCAGTGATGCTGGCGCACCCCGAAGGTAATGGCGGTCCGCAAGGCGCTGTCGCCGTGGTGGCCGGGCCGGTAGAAGGGATCGACCAGGGGTGGCCCGTTGGATGTGCCACCGGCATCCTCGCCATGGCATTTGGCGCAGGTCGCCTTGAACGCTACCTGGCCGCGCACGGCTTTTTCCGACAACTGCGGCAGGGTAACATCAATACGGACATCTTGCTGTCCCGACGAGAAGATCAGCCAGCCGGTAACGGCGAAGGCGGTGGCAATCCCGACGTAAAGCGACATGGATGGTTTGGGGTGATTGCCTTTCGGCGCGTTGTCCGGCTGAGATTGCCCGGGAGTCTTTTTGCGTTTTTTGTTTTTTGCCACCGGGGTTTATTCCTTGCCACCGGGCAGCGGTACCAGACGCGGCCCGTCATTGGTGCCTGGCAATTCTTCGGCGGCGACGTCCTCGCCCAATTCAATATCCTGTATTCGTTCACCGCGCTTGACGACTTTTTCCGACGAAATGCGGATCTCACGGATATCCTTCATCGCCTGCCCGAAATGGCCATCCAGGTTTTCGACCCGCTTGTCGAGGCGTCCGACGTCATCGAGCAGCTTCATGACCTCAGTCTGGATCAGCCCCGCCTGTTCACGCATGGAAACATCTTTAAGTATGGCACGCATGGTGTTCAGGGTTGCCCACATGGTGGTCGGCGAGACGATAACCACCCGGCGTTTGAAAGATTCCTCGATGACGCCACGGTGATTGGCGTGCAGTTCCGCAGAGACGGCTTCCGACGGCAGGAACATCAGCGCCATTTCCGCTGTCTCGCCGGCAATAATGTATTTTTCGGAAATGTCCTTGATGTGTTTACGCACATCGTTGCCGAAGGATCTGGTCGCCTGAATTTTAACAGTTTCGTCTGCGGCGTCGCGCAAGGCCTGATAGCTTTCCAAAGGAAACTTGGCATCGACGACGATGGAGCCGGGCGGGTTCGGTAATTTCAAAAGGCAATCGGCGCGTTTGCCGTTGGAAAGCGTCGCCTGCAATTCATAGGCCGATGGCGGCAGCATCGAGGCAACCAGATCGTTGAGCTGAATTTCACCAAAGGCTCCGCGGGCCTGCTTGTTGGAAAGGATGTCCTGCAGGCCGACCACCTGCTCGGAAAGATCGGTAATTTTTTTCTGCGCCGAATCGATGACCGCCAACCGTTCGTGCAGGTCGCTCATGGATTTGCCGGTTTTTTCCGTGTGATGGTTAAGGCTCTGCTCCAGGGTGCGGCTCATATGGGCATGGGATGCGGCCTGTGCCTCGCCAAGCTGGGACAGCCGTCCGCTCAACTCGGCCTGGGCTTCGGAAAGACGTTGAGACAAGCCCTCCGACCGGGCCAGGGCGGTACGCACCAGGAACGATGCGCCGACAACGATGGTCACCGCCACAAGGACGACAACCAGAACAATTGCTTCTAAATATTCCATTTGGGGCCTTCGAATCTGATATCCGTAAAATAGAGTATAGCGCCCCGGCAAGCCATTCTCACGGATAATTGATATGCTTTGAGTGTCTTTCGGGCTTGTTTCGGTTATTCTCCGGGCCATGGAACATAGCCCTTACACCCGCCGCGCCGCCCTTCATTACCTGTCTTCCATGGTTATCTTGACCATTTACGGGGTTCAGGTCTGCCCGTTTCTGGAAAGCCTGACGGTCGTGCAGCTGGTGGTGCCGATTGTTGCCGCCATCGCCGTGCAGTACCTGTTGCGGGGCCTGCTGCGTACCCGGTTCGTCCTGCAGGCCTCTGACAAGAACCAGACGGTGCGCGTGTTTACCGTCGAATTTGCCCTGTTTCTAGCCTCCGCCGTGTTTTTGATGCTCTTCAACACCGCCGCCTATGGATTTCCGCTGACCAGTGGCCTCAAGATTGTCGTCGGCATGGCGACCCTCGGCTTCTTCGCCGCCATCGATTTGGGGCTGGAATGGCAGCGGGCCCTGGTCGATCAGTTCCGCCACAGCGGGATGCGCATGCAGGTCGATGAAAACTATTTTCCGCTGACCGGCAAGATGGGGATTTTTGCGTCAATCAGCGTCGTCTTCATCCTTGGTGTCGTCTTTCTGGTCATCAGCAAGGATCTGGAATGGCTGAAGGAAGTCGGCAGCACCGTTACCCTGCATGATGCCCAGCGCTATATCCTGACCGAAGTTGCCTTCGTCGTCGGGGTCATCCTCACTCATGTGTTGAATGTCATCTATTCCTATTCCCATAACCTCAAGGGGTTTTTCGATAGCGAGAACGGTGTCCTGATGCGCGCCACCCGCGGCGAGCTGGATGGCGTCGTTCCGGTCGGCACCAACGATGAATTCGGCATCATGGCAATTCATACCAATGACATGGTCAAGGGCCTGCGCGAAACCACCGACGAAGTGCGCCGCACCCGCGATGTTTCGATCCTGACGCTGGCGTCGTTAGCCGAAACCCGCGACAACGAAACCGGCGCCCATATTTTGCGCACCCAGCGGTATGTGCGTGTGCTGGCCGAACACCTGAAGGATCACCCGCGTTTTTCCGCCGTGTTGACCGATGAAAATATCGAGCTTCTGTACAAATCGGCGCCCCTGCACGACATCGGCAAGGTCGGCATCCCCGACGCCATCTTGCTGAAGCCGGGCAAGCTTACGGAAGAAGAATTTACCATCATGAAGACCCATCCGGCGATCGGCGTGCAGGCGCTGAAGGTCGCCGAGCGGGAATTGGGGACCAACTCGTTCTTGCACTTTGCCGGCGAAATTGCCTTAAGCCATCACGAAAAATGGGATGGCTCCGGGTATCCGGGCGGGCTTGCCGGCGATGATATCCCGGTGTCGGGGCGGCTGATGGCGCTGGCCGATGTTTACGACGCGCTGATCACCAAGCGCGTCTATAAGCCAGCGTTTCCCCATGGAAAAGCCAAAGAAATTATTCTTGAGGGCGATGGCAAGCACTTCGATCCGGACGTGGTCGCGGCCTTTCTGGCCATGGAAGACGAATTCAAAACCATCGCCGCCCGCTTCAGCGACCAGGCCTATGGCGAAGTCGCTTAAAGAAACGTGCCCGGACAGCCGGTGAATTCGGCATGCTCCGGCGAGGTCGGGTAGCGCCGACAGACGTCCGGGCGCACGTCGTAAATTCTGCAATAGTATTGATCCCGCAAGGGCTTCTTGCGGATCCACGGGCAGCGCGTCGTCGGCTTGCCGGTCTTCGGGCTGACCCACAGCCCGCCGGTGCCGGCTTCCATATGCTCGATGACATGAGGAGCATCGGCTTGCCATCGCCGGATGTCGGCATCATTGGCCTGTAATCGGGATGCCCCTTCAAGGCAGCATTTGCCGCAGTCGGTGCAATGAAATTCGGAAATGTCCGGGGTGTCAGTCAAACATCGAATCGACGCTGTCCTGGGATAGCTCGCCTTCTTCGCCAGCTTTTTTGCGGCGCTCCTTGCCCATATAGGTCGCCAGGTCGTTGCGCCGCCGGTCCGGTCCGAAGAACATGCCGGCGCGCACGAATGGCCGGGGTCGCTCGATAATCGACCGGATACGTGAATAGAGTCCCCTGGCCGAAATGGGCTTGGCCAAAAATTCACTGACCCCGGCGTCTCGGGCTTCCACCACCCGGTTCATTTCCGTAAAGCCGGTTAGCATAATGATCGGAACGAACGGGTTCGGGCTGTCGCTGCCGGTTCGTACCATGCGGGTGAAATCCAGACCGTCCAGGGGGTCCATGTTCCAGTCGCAAATAATAATGTCGGCGGGGAAATGGCGAAGCTCTTTGAAGGCATCGGCACCGTCGCCTGCCTCGACCGTATTCTTGCTGCCAAGGGCGTTGATGATGCCTTTGACCAGCATGCACATATGCTTGTTGTCATCGACAATCAAGAAGTTGAGGCGTTGGATATCATATCCGTCTTCCA
This sequence comes from Rhodospirillaceae bacterium, assembly GCA_013204045.1. Taxonomy (GTDB): domain Bacteria; phylum Pseudomonadota; class Alphaproteobacteria; order Rhodospirillales; family JABHCV01; genus JABMOQ01. The sequence continues at coordinate 8,746 of JABMOQ010000070.1, forward strand.
TGTGCGCACCTTAAAATTTTCCGAAACCTTTGGCCAGCCCCGATCCGGCTATTCCGCAGAATAATAAAGACCTAAAGCACTCTAAAGTATGAAAAATGCAGGGAAAAGCATAAATCACCGAGCATATCTGGACGAACGGCGGTTAACTGGAATATTGTGCCCGCCAACACCATCACCATATGAGCACCCATGACCGCCCGCCCCATAATTATCGCACCCGATCCGCGCCTGAAGGTCAAAAGCAAGCCCGTCAAAAAGGTTGATGCAGACGTACGTCGCCTGATGGACGAAATGCTGGAAACCATGCATGGCGCCCATGGCATCGGCCTGGCGGCCATCCAGATCGGCGTCGAAAAGCGGGTCATCGTCATCGATACGGCCAAACATGACGAGAAACCGAATCCGATCCGCATGGCCAATCCGGAAATCATTGAGGTATCCGATGATGACGTGGCGCACGAGGAAGGCTGCCTGTCATTGCCGGAACATTTTTCCGAGGTTGCCCGCCCGGAATCGGTGCGGGTAAGGTACCTGGACCAAGAAAACGAAATTCGTGAACTCGATGCCGATGGCATTCTTGCCGTTTGCGTCCAGCATGAAATCGATCATCTGGACGGCATCCTGTTCGTCGATCACATTTCGGCCCTTAAACGCAATATGATCCTGCGCAAGTTGACCAAGCAGAAGAAACTTGAAGCGGAAGCCAGCTGATGGCGGGCCTGAACCTGATATTTATGGGCAGCCCGGATTTTGCCGTGCCGGCGCTACAGGCATTGATCGATGCCGGCCACCATATCGCCTGCGTCTATGCGCAACCGCCCCGCCCCGCCGGGCGCGGACAAAAAGAAAGGCCCTGTCCGGTCCATGCCTTCGCAGAATCCCGGGGACTCCAAGTGCGCACGCCGGTAAACCTGAAAAGTGAAGACGAACAACTGGCGTTCTCAGGCCTCAAGGCCGACGCCTGCGTTGTCGCCGCCTATGGGGTAATTCTGCCGAAACCGGTGCTCCGAAGCCCGCGCCTCGGATGCCTCAATATTCATGCCTCATTGTTGCCGCGCTGGCGCGGCGCGGCGCCGATACAGCGGGCCATCATCGAAGGCGACCGGCAAACCGGCATCACCATCATGCAGATGGACGAAGGCCTGGATACGGGCGATATGCTGATGTCTGTGGCCGTGCCGATCGATGCCCAGACCACGGCATCGGGCCTGCACGATGCTCTTGCCAGCGTCGGCGCCGAACTGATCGTCAAGGTGCTGGCCGATGTTCAGGCCGGGACAGCCAAGCCGGCCCGACAAGATGACGCCGCCGCGACCTACGCTGCCAAGCTCGGAAGGGGTGAGGGCCGCATTGACTGGCACCAGGAGTCAGGTCTGCTGGAACGCCGTATCAGGGCCCTGTCGCCCAGCCCCGGCGTGTGGTTCGAACATGACGGCAAGCGCATCAAGGTACTGGCAGCGGTTGCCGGCCAGGGTTCCGGCGCACCGGGGACGGTGCTGGATGATCGCCTGACGGTGGCCTGCAGTACGGGGACGTTGAGCCCGGTGCGGGTGCAATTGCAGGGCCGTAGCGAGTCGGCCGTGGCCGATTTCCTGCGCGGATACGATCTGCCAGCGGGCACGGTTCTGGATTAGGGCGGGTTTTGGGGGCTCAGCTGCGGCTGGCTAAAAGTGGCCCGGTATTTTCGATTTTCTGGATGTTTCCGATGCCCTGTTTCATGGTGTTGAGGATAAATTCACCGCGCTTGACCGGGCCGCCGCTGTCGCGGCTTGGAAACATATGGTGCCAGGCATCGACCTTGACGGTCAGCGCACACAGCACGCCGCCGATGGTGACGTGATAGCTTTCGATCATCTTTTTGACCATCTGGAAGCGCTCGGCGGAAATGTCGCTCCACAAATCATTGGTGCTACGGTCGAAGTTTTCGAAGCGACCGGATACTTCGACCATCAGTTCGTTAACCGTGCGCTCCAGCATTTTGCAGGTATTCATCAGGTTCTGGTCCTGCTTGAGCTGGAAGTTGTTCCTGATTTCGGACATGGAATCGAGAAATTCGTCGATCACCGGCTCGATCTCGGTCAGGCACTGGCGGTAATAAGCAAACGACAGGAAGATGTCGCCGTAATCTTCCAGGAAGCTGGGGATATCCATCATGTTGATGCCCAGCTTTTCGGCCAGCTGGCCCAGCTTTTCGCGAACCTTTTGAATATCGGGATCGCGCAGCAGGGCGAGAATGTCATCGAAGCTGCTGATATCCATATCGCCGCCGCCATAGACCTGTTTGATCAGAGGATGGGTGAACTCGGTCATGTATTCCGACAACTCCCGGGTCTTGGCTTCCGACAGCTTCAACGATTCCTGGCTATCGACGGCGATGCCGTGCTGGCGCAACAGGATGCGCAGGCTATAGACATCGAAGCTTGGAAGTGGCTCCAGTTTGCGGAGCAAAACCATGTCGGGGTTGGAATGGCCGTCGGGCCAGTCGAATTGCTTGGACACCTCGCGCACATCTAGCTGGCCGCTGCCGCTTCCTTCAGCGGCAAACAGTTCGACAACGCTTTTCAAATTTGTATTCTTGATCAGCCGGGCCCGGCGCAGGGCCGTCGTTTTAAAGGGCAACATGCACAGCGGCAGGATGTGCAGGGCATCGCGCTCTTTATCCAGCAATGAAATACCGTCTTCGTCGTCCATGAAGGCTCCGCTCACTCAAAGCAAATATACAAGAGGCCCGCGTCCCCCGTTGCAGCCATGGGCACTATAACAGCAAACATAATTGGTGGTGGCCAATAACTTCGAAGATTCAGGGGGTTTTGCATAATAATGATCGAAGTCACCCGACTTCGGGGGTAAAACAGCGCCATGACACGATACAGAATTACCGTTGAATATGAAGGTTCCGGCTTCGTCGGCTGGCAACGCCAGGACAACGGATTCGCCGTCCAGGAAGCGATTGAGCAGGCGATCGAAGCTTTTTCCAGTGAGAAAGTCACCGTTTTCGGGGCCGGTCGCACCGATGCGGGTGTCCATGCCCTGGGCCAGGTGGCACATTTTGACCTGGTCCGTGAAACCCCTGCCCATACGGTGCGCGAGGCGCTCAATCATTACCTGAGGCCGGTCGCCGCCGTGATCCTTGATGCGACCCCGGTCGATGACGATTTTCACGCCCGCTTTTCGGCCATCGGCAGGCGCTATCTGTACCGCATTACCAACCGCCGCTCGCCGCTTGCCATTGGCCGGGGGTTAAGCTGGCGCGTGGCGGTGCCCCTCGACGCCGCCGCCATGCACGACGCCGCGCAAGTGCTGGTCGGCCACCATGATTTTACCTCGTTTCGGGCCACCGTGTGCCAGGCAAAATCGGCGGAAAAAACCATCGATCGGCTTGATGTGGAACGGGACGGCGATGAAATCCTGATTCATGTGGAGGCCCGCTCGTTCCTGCACCATCAGGTCCGCAACATCGTCGGCACCCTGAAGTGGGTCGGCGAGGGCAAGTGGGGACGCCGCGACGTCGAAAAGGCGCTCGCCGCCCGCCGCCGCGCCGCCGCCGGCGAAACGGCTCCCGCCGAAGGGCTTTATCTGGTCGCCGTCAGGTACTAGGTTAAGAAGATCATGACCGAACGATTAGAAAACGGCGGCGACGAAAAGCCCGGCATCAGGCTCAGCCTTGAAGGTTCCGACGCCGCTGCCCCATCGCCGGCGATGCCGGAAAAAAAGCCGGTCGCCGGATATCTGGCCATTGTTTTTGGATTGCTTGGCATTTTTGCCCAGGGCTTCATTTTCGTACCCTTGGCCGTTATCGCCAGCTTTGTCGCGCTTTTTTCCGGCCAGGTTATCTGGGGTATTTTCGGCCTTATCCTCAGCTTCGTCGGGCTGGTGACGTCACCTTTGTTGCTGACGTTTCTGGGGCTGGGGGCACTGGTCGCCGCCGTCGGTATTTAAAACATACCCTCGGAATATACATTGATCAGGAAGCTCAACGCAAAATCCAGGATCACCACACCGGTGGCTTGGGCCGCCGTCACCTCAAGCACGGTTCTGGCGATGATCCAGCTGTATGCAAACAACACGGTTAAAATGACAAGGCCAAAAAAACCGGCGGCATCGGCCGAGATCAATCCACTGACAGATAGCATGGCAAACGGCAGGTAAAGCGCGCTTTGCAACACGGCGGCCCAGTTGTAAGCGACGATAAAAGCAACGAATTTGCCGCCCCGGTTCATCTTCTGGGATGCCGGGTCCATGGCCACGGGGAATGCCAACCAGGATATCACGTAGGCGATTGCCACAACGGCCAGATATCGGGGCAGGGGGGCCGATATCTCGCCGAAGCCGTAACGCATCAGCATCAGCATTCCGTAAAAAGGCGCGATCAGCCCGGCGGCGGCAAACGAACGCCAGAACCCGGCGACCGAGGTATCAAAAAAATTCAGGGCATTCTTGTCCATGAAGGCCAGCCGCCAGGCCCCGTAAAGGGAACGGAAGGCTTCCTGGATTGTTAACATCAGCGGGTGAAGTAAGCGTCGAGGATGGCCAGATATATATCGGCCAGCGCCCGAATGTCAGCCAAGTCGGCGTGCTCGTCGACCTTATGGGCGGTCGCGTTCAACAGGCCGAATTCTGCGACCGGGCAAAAATCCTTGATGAAACGCGCATCCGACGTGCCGCCGCTGGTGCTTAAAGATGGCGTGTTGCCGGTCACCTTGGCCACCGCCGCCTGCATCAGGCTGCTCAAACTTCCCGGCGGTGTCAGGAACGCCTCGCCGGATATCGTGATCTCAAGGCCGTAACGGATATTTTCCGTGGCCGCGATGTCATCGAGCAGGGCGCGCAACTGGGCCTCCAGTGACGCCCCGCTATGATGATCGTTAAAGCGGATGTTGAAACCCGCCTCGGCCTTGGCCGGAATCACGTTGGTTGCCGGGTTGCCGGTTTCGACGGTGGTGATTTCCAGGTTAGACGGCGGGAAATGTTCGGCCCCCTGATCAAGCACCAACCCGTCAATGGCGGCCAGCATGGCCAGCAATTTTGGCATCGGGTTGTCGGCGAGATGCGGATAGGCGACGTGTCCTTGCGTTCCGTAAACGATCAGATGACCGTTCATGGAGCCCCGCCGCCCGATCTTGATGGTGTCCCCGAGCACGTCGGCCGAGGTCGGCTCGCCGACCAGGCAGGCGTCTATGGCTTCATCATTGTCGCGCATCCAGCCCAGCACTTTCGGTGTGCCGTTAATGGCCGGGCCTTCCTCGTCGCCGGTAATCAGGAAACTGATGGAGCCGCCAAAATCAGTCCCCCGGTCCTTGAGGAATGATGCGGCGGCGGCGGCGAAACAGGCGATGGCGCTTTTCATGTCGGCGGTGCCGCGGCCAAATAATTTATCTTCCCGGATCTGGCCGCCGAACGGATCGACGGACCAGTCATCGCGGTTGCCAATGGGCACCACGTCGGTGTGCCCGGCGAAACAGAAATTCGGCCCCTTGGTGCCCAGGCGGGCATACAAATTATCCACGTCCGGGGTTCCGGCCTCGCTAAACGGCAGGCGCCGGCAGGTGAACCCCAGGGGGGTCAGCGCGTCGGCCAGAACGCCCAGCGCACCGCCGTCCTCGGGCGTCACACTGGGGCAGCGGATCAAGGCCTGGCTCAGTTCGACGGGGTCGATTTCGCCGGTCACGGGTTTAATCCCTCAGCAGTTCGTTGATCGATGTCTTGGCGCGGGTTCTCTCGTCGACGCGCTTGACGATAACGGCGCAATACAGGCTGGGGCTGGGCTTGCCGTCGGGCATGGTTTTATCAGACGGCATGGAGCCGGAAACAACCACCGAATAGGCCGGAACCCGGCCGTAGAAAACCTCGCCGGTGGCCCGGTCGACGACCTTGGTCGAGGCGCTGATGTAAACACCCATGCCAAGCACCGAGCCTTCTTCGACGACCACCCCTTCGGCGACTTCGGCGCGCGCCCCGATGAAGCAATTGTCCTCGATGATCGTCGGTCCGGCCTGCAACGGCTCGAGCACGCCGCCGATACCGGCACCACCGGAAAGGTGGACGTTTTTGCCAATCTGGGCGCAACTGCCAACCGTCGACCAGCCATCGACCATGGTTCCGGCATCCACATAGGCACCGATGTTGACGAACGACGGCATCAGCACGACGCCCGGCGAAATATAGGCGCCGCGGCGGGCCACGCAGTTGGGCACGGCGCGGATGCCGGCATCGCGGAAACGCGCTTCATCCCAGCCATGAAATTTCGACGGTACCTTGTCGAACCAGTGGGCCCCGCCAGGGCCGCCCTCGATGATCGCCATGTCGTTCAGGCGGAACGACAGCAGCACGGCTTTTTTGAGCCACTGATTGACCGTCCAGATGCCCACATCCTGGCGCTCGGCAACGCGGGCCTGGCCGGAATCGAGCAGGTTTATGGCGTCCTCAACGGCATCGCGGACCGCGCCGGTGGTGTCCTGTCCAAGGGTGTCGCGCGCCTCCCAGGCAGCGTCGATGGTGTTTTGCAGATCGGTATGGCTCATGATTCTCGCTCAAATACTGTTAATTTTCCCAAAAAGAGCCCAGAACATGCGTTAGCCGGGGCCTCGATGTCAATAACGGCGGTTTAGACGGCCAGCAAGTCGGTCAGCCATAAACCAAGGCCTTTATCGACCCGGTAATGCACGTGGGGGGCCTCTGAGCCTTCCTGGCCCCACGGCGTGTCCGTGTGCACCCAAACCGTCGTCATCCCCATGTCGGCCGCCGGTTTCAGGTTCCTTGCCATGTCCTCGACCATGACCGTGACCATGGGATCAAGGCGGTAAAGATCGACAAGTTGTTGGTAGACGGCGGGGTCCGGCTTGGGCGTGAAATCCGCTTGAATAATATCGAAAATAGCCTCGAAATGGTGAGCGATGCCAAGCCGTTCCAGCACCCGGCCGGCATAAACGGCGTCGGCATTGGTAAACACCAGCTTGCGGCCCGAAAGCCCACTCAGCGCCGCGTCAAGGGTGGCATCGGGGCCGATCACGGCAAGGTCCACATCATGAACAAAATCGAGGAATTCATGGGGATCAATCCGGTGGTTGTCCATCAGGCCGCGAAGGGTCGTGCCATGCTCGCGGAAGTACTGCTTCTGCACCCGGTATGCCTCGTCATGGCCGATATCCAGAAGCCGGGCGATATACTCCTTCATGCGCACATTGATTTGTCCGAATAGATTTTTCGATGCCGAGTAGAGGGTGTTGTCGAGATCAAAAACCCAGGCTTGCGCCGTGGCCAAATGACGAGACGCAGAAGGGTCCGGGGAAGATAGCGTATCGCTATCAGATAATGGTAAGTAAGTATCCTTAAGGGTATTCATATCGTATTTTGTCTGCCTGTGGGCGCCGAAAGGCAAGTCCTGAGTGGCATTTAGGGGATGTTATAAATGGAACATGTGGGCCTGTTCATGATAGCGGTTGGTGTCACATACCCCCTAGACGGTAGTGTTACAGGGGGAATCCCGGTAAAATCAGGTTTTCCGGCAAAGTGCGCCGGCAGGGGTATGAACACGAGTGGAAACAATGTCCAAAGATAGCTCCACCGGAGAACTCAGGTCGACCGAATCCGGCTCTTACCCGGATTCTGTCAGCAACCTGCTGGATGGATATCCGGATGCCGCCGTGATGGTCGATGCCCACGGCAACGTCACCAACGCCAATGAAAAAGGCGCCAGCCTGAAACTGTTGCTCGATCACGGCCAGGCTGCGGCCGTGCCGGCAATGATCGAACAGGCGGTCGCGACAAAGGCGATCGTCGTCGGGCCGGTTTTGCTGAAAGGTCAGAAAGGCGAGGTGCTCCTGGAAATCTCGGTCATTCCCCAGCTCGATGAAAAGGGGGTTGCGACGGGTGCCCAGTTGGTGCTTTCCCATGATGTGACCATGGAACGAAACCTGCGCACGGCCCTGGTTGAATCACGCCAGCGTTACAAGGACCTGGTCGAAGTCTCCAGTGATTTTGCCTGGGAAGTCGGCGCAGACGGAACCTTTAGTTTTGTCTCTCCGGGCGGCGCTATTGGATATACGGCGGATCAACTGGTCGGCAAAAAGCCGGAAGACCTGGTCGCTGATGCTGACCAATACGATCCCTTGCCGTTTCACAGCGACCGGCCCATGGACAACGTTGAGGTCTGGATGATCAGTGCATCGGGCAAGGAAACTTGTGTGCTGGCGTCATGCTTGCCGCTCAGCAGCAATGACGGCGAGTGGCACGGGGCCCGGGGCGTCTGCCGGGATATCACCGAGGACCGCAATCGCGAGGCAGCCCTGAGAAATGCTCAGGAACGCGAGCAACTTCTCGGCTATATCGTCAATTCCATCCGCAATGAAATGGATCCGCTGAGCATGCTGACCAATGCAGCGTCGGCGACCTGTCAAGCGCTGGGCGCCGCCGGGTGCCGCATTTATCGCCGCATGGCTGAGGACGAATATTTAGTCGCTGCCGAATACGGGGACACCCAGGAAATTGAAGGCATGAACGGCCTGCTGGGGCGCCTTGCCGAAGAATTAAAGCCGTTTGTGACTGGAATCGGTCCGTGGGGCGTGCTTTCGACGGCGACCCATTACCGCCAGGAAATAAACGGCGCCATTTGCATCTGGAAAGCCGATAACGAAGAAGGCGGGGGAAATGTCTGGCACAGCAATATGGAAATTCTGATCGGTGATGTGGCCAATCAGATCGGCATCGCCAACGAACAGATTGCCAACCATGAACGCATCATCAACCTGTCCCGCACCGACAGCATGACCGGGCTGTTAAATCGCCGGGCCTTTTTCGAAGAAGAACTGCCAAGGCGCTTTAAGCGCCTTGAATATAACGGCCAGTCGGCGGCGCTTATGTATCTCGACATGGATAATTTCAAGCGGGTCAACGACATTCATGGCCACCAGCGCGGCGACGAAGCAATCATGCGGCTGCGCGATATGCTGCTGGAATATTCCAGGCCCGGCGATGCCATCGTGCGCATGGGCGGCGATGAATTCGCCTTGTGGATGGACGGTATCGCGGCGGATGTGGCGAGCAAGCGCGTGTCGATATTGCTTGAGGCCAGCAAGTGTCTGGCCGAATATTCCGGCGATGACGAACACCCATTGGGGGTATCCATCGGCGTCGCATTGTACGATCCGATTTCCGGCGAGGATATGGAATCTCTGGTCGCCCGGGCTGATGCGGCCATGTATATGGTCAAGAATGATGGCAAGGGCGGCTTCAGAATTGCCGAGCCGGCTGGAAATAATTCAAATGGGGTATCAGCATAAATGCCGGCTGAAACGAGCCTTAGTTACGACGAAGTGCGAAAACTGGCTTCCAGCAAGGATTTAAAAGTCCGCAAGGATCTGGCGGCCCGTTCCGACCTGCCGCCCGAGGTCCTCTATTTCCTGGCCGAGGACGAAGATCCTGCCGTGCGCCAGGTCGTCGCCGCCAATGCCGCCGCCCCGCATCAGACACACAGCGTTCTGGTCAACGATGGCGATGAAAATGTTCGTACCGGCCTGGCCGAGAAACTGGCCCGTCTGGCCCCCGACCTAAGTGTCGATGAACGCGACAAGTTGCGCATCAGCACCCACGAAACGCTCAACATGCTAGCCCAGGATGAATTGACGAAGGTTCGCCTTATTCTTTCCGAAACCTTGAAAGACGTCGCCAACGCCCCACCCGACGTGATCAAGCGACTGGCCATGGATCAGGCGCTGGAGGTGGCCGGGCCGGTGCTTGAATTTTCGCCGGTGCTGACCGACGAAGACCTGATCAGTTTCATTGAAACGGGCACCGCCGAGGGAGCCCTGAGCGCCATATCGAAACGCCAGGACGTGGGCGAAGGCGTATCGGATGCGATCATCGATTGTAACGATGAACAGGCCATCGCTGTCCTGCTCGGCAACGATACAGCACAGATCAGGGAACAGACCCTGGATGACCTGATTGACCGTGCCGACAGCGTCGAATTGTGGCATGCGCCATTGGTCAGCCGACCCAAACTGAGCAGCAGCGCGGCGACGCGGCTGGCCCAGTTTGTTGCCGACAACCTGCTTGATACCCTTAGCGGGCGCGATGACCTTGATGCTGATACGCTTGCTGTGGTCAAGTCCATGGTCCATCACCGTATCGACAAGGAAAGCGATGCCAATAAAGGCAAGGGCGATGGGGCCGATTACCTGAAACACGATCCGCCGACCGAATTGGCCGAGCGCCTGATGCTGGCCGGCAAACTGGACAGCAAGGTGATATCCAAGGCCCTGCAATCCAATGACAATGGTTTTGTGTTTGCGGCCCTTTCCGTTCGTACCACCATGCCGCTAAAGGTGGTGCGGGAAATATTTATGTCCCACAGTGCCAAGGGCCTGGTCGCCCTGGCCTGGAAGGCGGGCCTGACACCCAAGCTGGCAGCCCAGATTCAACAACGTATGGGGGGTATTTCACCCAGCGAAATCCTTATGGGAACCCAGGAGGGTGAATTTCCCCTTTCTGATGACGAAATGAACTGGCAGGTTAAGTTTTTCTACGATCGCGCCAACAAGTACGGTGGCTGACCGGGCAACCTGATAATAAAGGATTATCCAACGTGAAGGGGATCATCGGCAGGCTGTTTGGGGCTCAGTCGAAAGATCAGAAAGTGACATACGAACGGGCCAAGGAATTGGCCCGCGACGATGACGTGGCGGTGCGCCGGAAGCTTGCCCGTCGGGGCGACCTGAAGCCGGAAATTCTTTATTTTCTCGCCGAAGACGAAGATGTGGGCGTGCGCCAGATCATCGCCGCCAATGTGGCAACACCCCGCCATGCCGACCTGCTGCTTGCCGAAGATGCCGATCAGGATGTGCGCGTCGGGTTGGCCGAAAAGATCGCCCTGCTGGCCCCGGGCCTGACCTCCCACGAACAGGACACAATCCGCCGGATGACGTACGAGGCGCTGGAAATTCTGGCCCGCGACCAGATGGTCAGGGTCCGTCAAATCCTGTCCGAAACCCTGAAGGATATTGCCGACGCCCCGCCCGAGGTCATCCAGCGATTGGCCCGCGACTCCGAGTTGGCGGTGGCGGCCCCGATACTTGAATTCTCGCCCGTTCTGAGCACCGAAGACCTGCTTGAAATCATCGCCAGCGAGCCGATCAGCGGAGCGCTCAGCGCCGTTTCCCGGCGCCGGGGCCTGGGCGAGGCCGTCGCCGATGCCATCTCGGCCAGCGATGATATCGATGCGATCACCGAAATGCTCGGCAACGACAGCGCCCAGATCAGGGAAGAAACCCTGAACAAGTTGATTGGCCGGGCCATTGACAACGAACCATGGCACAAACCGCTGGCCCTGCGTCCCATGCTGCCGCCCGGCGCAGCGCCGAAACTGGCCCGGTTTGTCGCTCATAACATGCTCGAAATTCTAACCACCCGCCACGATCTGGACGAGGAAATGGCCGAAGCCGTGCGCACTATTGTCGAGCGCCGGCTCAGGGAAGAAGGCCCGCCAGCGCCGAGCATTGCCCAGGACATCTACGATCAGGTCAAGAAACTTGAAATTGCCAACAAGTTGACCGACGAGTGCATCAACGACGCCATGCAGGCAGGAAACAATGATTTTGTGACTACGGCGCTGGTTGTGCTTTCCGGCCTCGGCGAGGCGGTCGTTGCCAAGGCCATCGCCACCCGCAATGCCAAGGGCATCATCGCCATCGGCTGGAAGGCCAAACAACCGCCATGGATCGTCGAACAACTGCAACTCAGGCTGTGCAAGATACCGACCGAAGATGTTCTTGTGGCCGAAGAGGCGGGCGGCTACCCCATGACCCGGGAAGAAATGAACTGGCAGATCAATTTCATCAGCGATCTGTCGGGCTAGCGGGATTTAATCGTCGGCCTTGATAAGTGTGCCGGCGCCAAGTTCCAGGAATAATTCCAGCAACAACGCATGGGGTACCCGGCCGTCAATGATGACGGCGGCCTCGACACCGGCCTCGATGGCGGCGATACAGGTCTCGGCCTTGGGGATCATGCCGCCGGTGATGGTGCCGTCCTTGATCAGGCCCTTGGCCTCAGCGACCGTCAGTTCTTCGATCAGGTTGCCGGCAGAGTCCATAATGCCATCGACATCGGTCAGCATCAGCAGGCGGCTGGCGACCAGTGCCGATGCAATGGCGCCGGCGGCGGTGTCGGCATTGACGTTCAGCGTTTCGCCACCCGTCCCGATGCCAATCGGCGCAATCACCGGGGTGATGTCGGATTCCTCAAAATTTTCGAGCACATGAGTGGTGATGATTTTCGGCTCGCCAACCAGGCCCAGGTCAAGAATGCGCTCGATATTGGAATCCGGATCCTTTTTCGTGCGCCGCAGTTTTTCGGCCACGATCAGGTTGCCATCCTTGCCGGACAGGCCGACGGCAAATCCACCGGCGGCGTTAATGGCCGATACGATCTGCTTGTTGATGGAGCCAGACAGCACCATTTCAACGACGTTGATGGTTTCTTCGTCGGTGACGCGCAAGCCTTCGATAAATTCACTTTTGACCTTGAGCCGGTCCAGCATGGCACCGATCTGTGGCCCGCCGCCGTGGACGACGACCGGATTCGATCCGATCTGGCGCAACAGCACGATGTCGCGCGCGAACAGGGCGGCCAAATCGGCATCGCCCATGGCGTGACCGCCGTACTTGATGACCAACGTCTCGCCCGCATAGCGGCGCATGAAGGGCAGTGCTTCGGACAGGGTCCGCGCCTGGGCCAGCCATTCATCCTTGGACTTGGTCGCATACTTGCTGATGTCACGCTTTTTCATGACAGCAATCTACTGGTCGAGGGCCAGCGCCGCAAGGGTTGCGCGCAGGGGCTCTATGCCTAAGCCCTTGACGCTAGAGGTAACAATGACGTCAGGATGGGCCGCAACATGGCTGGATGTTTCACGTGAAACATCGGCAACAAGCTCCTCTAGCTTATCGGGATTAACTTTATCGCACTTGGTCAGCACCACCAGAAAGGACTGGGCCGCCCGGTCCAGCATGTCCATGACCTCGCGGTCATTCTGCTTGATGCCGTGGCGGCCGTCGATCAACAGACAGACACGGCGCAGCGGGGCACGGCCTTGAAGGTAGTTGCCGACCAGGTCCGTCCAGTCGCTGACCTGCTGTTTTGGCGCGCGGGCATAACCGTAGCCGGGCAGGTCGGCGATCATCAGCCTGCCGCCCAGGTCAAAGAAATTAAGCTGTTGGGTGCGTCCCGGCGTGTTTGATGTGCGGGCCAGCGCCTTCTGCCTGACCAGTGCGTTAATCAGGCTCGACTTGCCGACGTTGGATCGCCCGGCGAAGGCGATTTCCGGCAGCGGCCCGACCGGAAGGTCGTTCAGTGAAACCGCGCCTATTAAAAAGGTGCAGGCTTTGGCGAACAGCAACCGACCGTTTTCCAGAGACTCTGCACTTGGTTGGCTATCCGGTTTTATGGCTGTCATGGGTCCCGGGGCTATTTAACGCCCATTTTGTTCATGATGATTTTCTGCTGAATGATTGACAGCGAGTTGTTCCAGGCCCAGTAAATGACCAGCCCGGCCGGGAAACGGGCCAGCATGAAGGTGAACATGATGGGCAGGAACATGAAAATCTTGGCCTGCATGGGGTCTGCCGGCTGCGGGTTCAGGCGTTGTTGCAGGAACATGGTGATCCCCATGATCAGCGGCCATGCGCCGATCAGCAATACTTCGGGGAGAATATCTGTGGCCCCCCATGGGATCAGGCCGAACAGTTCCAGGACATGGGACGGGTCGGGCGCCGACAGATCGTGAATCCAGCCGAAGAACGGCGCGTGGCGCATTTCGATGGTCACGAACAACACTTTGTAGAGGGCGAAAAATACCGGAATCTGCACCACAATCGGCAGGCAGCCCGATGCCGGGTTGGCCTTCTCGCGCTTGTATAGGGCCATCAGTTCCTGGTTCATGCGCGTCTTGTCGTCACCGAAACGTTCGCGCAGCTTGACCATTTCCGGCTGCAACTTCTTCATTTTGCTCATGGCCACATAAGATTTGTTGGCCAGCGGAAAGAACAAGAGCTTCACGAGAACCGTCAGCAACAAGATGGCGACGCCGAAGTTGCCGACCTGGTCGTTGATATAAATCATGGTGTAGAAAATCGGTTTGGTCAGGAAATAGAACCAGCCAAAGTCGATGGCCAGATCGAAGCGTTTGACGCCGAATTGCTCCTCGTAGCCGTCCAGCAACTTGACTTCCTTGGCGCCGGCGAACAAATGGCTTTGTGCCGACGTCGAGGCGCCCGGCGCAATGGTGACGGGAGCGCCCAGAAAATCGACCTGATACTTCTCCTTGCCGTCCGTATTCTGGTACGAGAAACGGGTATTGATGGTGGCTTTCTGGTCCGGGATCAGGGCGGTCAGCCAGTATTTATCGGTGATCCCAAGCCAGCCACCGGTCGACGAATTCTGGATGACAGGCTTTTCCTGCAAATCGGAATAATCGACCTCTTGCAAGGTTTCGTCAAAAACCCCGAGCAACCCTTCGTGGAGGATATAAAAACCTGTGACCTCGGGCGTATCGTGACGCGAGATCAGGCTGTAGGGATAAAGCGTCACCGCTCCAGACCCTCTGTTTTCCAACGATTGGGTGATCGAGAACATGTAGTTCTCGTCAATGGCGAAGGTGCGCCGGAAAATCTGCCCCTGGTCATTGTTCCAGCTTAGGGTCACCGGTTTGCCGGGGCTTAGAACGGACCTGTCGGCGGCCCACAGGGTGCTCGCTTCAGGCAGCTTGATACCGGTGCCGACCCAGCCGAAGTCGGCAAAATAGGCGCCGGGGGCACCGCTCGGGCTGAGCAGTACAATCGGTGGGCTGCTTTTGTCCAGTTCCTCGTGGTAATCGGAAAGGGTCAGGTCGTCGATGCGGCCACCGACCAGCGAAATGGTGCCGTGCACGCGCGGCGCTTCAATGGTGATGCGGGGCGTAGCGTTGATCAGCGCCTGACGGCTTTGCTCCGCCACCTGGGCGGTGCTCGCCGGCTGGCTGCCGGGAATGCTCGGAACCTGTGCGTCAACCGTCGGTGTCGGCACGGCTGTGGCCGGCGCTCCGGGAAGCGATGATGGTGCGCCCGCCGGCTGACCTTGCAGTTGGCCTTGGGTTTGCGGGTCCAACGGCGGCTGATCTGCCTGGCGCCAGTTTGAATAAAGCTCGAACGACAGCAGGATGAAGATGGACAGGACGATTGCCAGGATCAGGTTTCTGTTTTCGGTCATTTATTATTTTTCCATCATCGTTTTAGTGGGCATGATTGCAAGAATCGCTGCCCACCTGCGTTTTTTTATGGAGCGAGGAGCCTGGTACCGGATCAAAACCTGACGTTCCCCACGGATGGCACCTGGCGATCCGGCAAACCGCCAGCCAACTGCCACGGATGGTGCCATGGGTGGTGATGGCATCAAGGGCATAGTTTGAGCAGGAAGGATAGAAACGGCAGCTCCCAGGCAGGATCGGCGAAATAAACAGCTGGTAGCCCCGGACTACAATCCGGGCAGCCATACCAAGCGGCCACTCAAGTAACGCTGCCATTGGTTTCAAACTTGATTTCAAACCCGATTTCAAACCCGGTCTCCCCTGGATCTGGTTTCTGGCGCCCGCTATTTAGCGGTAGGCGTCCATTTTTTTCAATGCCGTTTCCAGATCGCCAACCAGGCTTGAAAACGTTCTTTTAAGGGTCACTTTACGGCCGATGACGACAAAATCGTATCCGGCCCTTGCGTGTTCTCCCATGACCCTGTCGACGGCGGCGCGAAGCCTGCGGCGGGCCCGGTTGCGCATCACCGCATTACCGACCTTGCGACTGGTGGTAAAGCCGACGCGGGCCGGGGTATCGGTCGCTTCCTTGCCCCGCTTCAGAACCTGAAGAATCAGGCCGGGCGCGACCCACTTCTTTCTGGTGGCGGCGACCTTTAGAAATTCAGGGCGTCGTTTCAGGCGTGGAACGGCGGACACGGGCGGCGTCCTTTAAGCGGACAGGCGTTTCCGCCCCTTGGCCCGACGGCTGGCAAGGATACGGCGTCCGCCGACAGTCGCCATGCGGCTACGGAAGCCATGACGGCGCTTGCGGACAAGCCTGCTCGGTTGATATGTGCGTTTCAAAGGGCCTACTCCGGTAGAAAATCAAGCCCGGTGTATAAGGTCTCAGGCTAGGGAAGTCAACGCCGCCGTCACGTTAGGCCCAGACTTTTTAAGCCTGAAAACAAGGCGTTCCGGGCCTTTGGAGTCACGAAAAGGTGACATAAAGGTGACTGGCTTCGGGGCCTGAGCTTCCGCTATATAATATAGGATCCTGCCTGAACCTTGGAATCTTGTGAAAAACCCGTAGAAATCATGGGGTTCGGAGGGATGCCGGGGTATGTTGAAAGGCGCTTGCTTTAAGGACACCGATACGATGACAAAAGCCCAACCCGGACCGAGCAGGGGAAATTCCCCCGTGCGCCGCCTTTTGCCGCTGCTGGTGATTGGCTCCGGTTTTGCGGTGTTTTTTGCCCTCGGCCTGGATCAGTACCTGTCCCTGGAGGCCCTCAAGGAAAATCGCCAGCAATTGCTCGGCTGGCGCGACGACAACCATCTTTTGGCGGCCTTCGGCTTCGTGGCGGCTTATGCGGTGTTCACCAGTTTTTCCGTCCCCGTAGGCCTGTGGTTGACCCTGGCCGGCGGCTTTATGTTCGGGGTTGTCGGCGGCGGATTTCTATCGCTGGCTGGCGCCACCATTGGCGCCACAGCCATTTTTCTGGCCGCCCGATACGCTTTCGCCGATCTGCTGCGGCAAAAGGTCGGATCGTCGATTACCAAGATGGAAAAGGGGTTCCACGAAAACGAACTCAGCTACATGTTTATTCTCAGGCTGGTGCCGCTGTTTCCGTTCTGGCTGGTCAACCTGGTGCCGGCGTTCCTCAATGTTTCAACCCGCACCTATGTGCTTGGCACTTTCTTCGGCATGATTCCGGGGGCGCTGGTCTATGCCGGCGTCGGCAACGGCCTCGGCCAGGTGTTTGCCAGTGATGGGTCGCCGGATTTGAACATCATTTTCAGACCCGAAATCCTCGCCCCCATCATCGGCCTGGCAGTGCTGGCCATGATCCCCATCGTCTATAAAAAGTTTATAAAATCAAATAGTTAAGGTAGTTTAACCGATGCCGGACAGCGATATTATTGAAGCCGACATATGCGTCATCGGGGCCGGGTCGGGCGGCCTGTCGGTGGCCGCCGGCGCCGTCCAGATGGGGGCCGAAACGGTGCTTATCGAAAAAGGCCTGATGGGCGGCGATTGCCTGAATTTTGGCTGCGTGCCGTCGAAGGCGCTGCTCGCCGCCGGCCATGCCGCTGATGCGGTGCGCCGCGCTTCCGGCTTCGGCATTGATGCGGGGCAGCCAATAATAGATGCGGGCCGTATCTATGGCCATGTGCGCGATACCATCGCCACCATCGCCCCCAATGATTCGGTCGAGCGTTTTGAGGGCCTGGGCGTTACCGTCATACAACAAGCCGCCCGCTTTACCGGCGCCGGCGAGGTGCTGGCGGGGACAAGGCGCATCCGGGCCCGGCGTTTCGTTATTGCCACCGGCTCGTCGCCGTTGGTGCCGCCGATTCCCGGCCTCGATGACGTGCCATTTTATACAAACGAAAATATTTTCGACGGGCCGGGGCTGCCCGAACACCTGATCGTTATCGGCGGCGGGCCCATCGGAATCGAAATGGCCCAGGCCCATCGCCAGTTGGGGGCCGCCGTGACGGTGCTGGAAATGTTTTCCATCATGCCCAAGGATGATCCCGAGCTGGTCGATGTGGTGCGGCAAAGGCTGGTCGCGGGCGGCATTGACCTGAAGGAAGGGGTCAAGGTGACGGGTGTCGAGAAAACAGAAACCGGCATCGCGGCGGTAATCGAGGCCGACGGTGCGGAACACCGCATCAGCGGTTCTCATCTTCTGGTCGCCGCCGGGCGCAAGGCCAATGTTGACGGCCTGGGTCTGGATGAAGCCGGGATTGCCTATTCACCCAGGGGCATCCAGGTGGATAAGCGCCTCAGGACAACCAACAAAAAAGTTTTCGCCATCGGCGACGTTGCCGGCGGCTATCAGTTCACCCATGTCGCCGGGTATCACGCCGGAATCGTTATTCGCAATGCGCTGTTCCGGCTGCCGGCCAAGGCCGACATGACGGCCGTTCCGTGGGTTACATATACGGACCCGGAATTGGCCCAGGTCGGCCTGACGGAAGCCGAGGCGCGGCGTGCGCACGGCGATATCCGCGTCCTGACCTGGCCCTTCACAGACAACGACCGGGCCATTGCCGAACGCCGCACCGAGGGCATGGTCAAGGCGGTGACGATGCCGGGGGGACGCATCCTCGGGGCCGGGATCGTCGGCGCCCATGCCGGCGAGCTGATCGGCACCTGGGGGCTGGCGCTGTCGAAAAAAATGAAAATCGGCGATATGGCCTCTATGATTGCCCCATACCCGACCCGGGGCGAGGCTTCGAAGCGGGCCGCGGCAAGTTTTTACACGGACCGCCTGTTCGGCCCCGGCACCCGGCGGCTGGTGCGATTTTTAAGGATTTTTTGATAGGCCCATGGACAAGCAAACATCGACGACATCCATTTTCAGGGGGCTATCGGCGCGGCTTTTGATGTTGACGGTTTTGTTCGTCATGCTGGCCGAGTTGCTGATCTATACGCCGTCGATCTCGCGTTACCGGAAGGCCTATCTGGAAGAACATATTGCGACGGCCCACCTGGCGGCCCTGGCCCTGGAAGCGACGCCCGACAACATGGTCAGTAAGGAGCTAGAGAACGAATTGCTGTTCCATGCCGATGCCTATGGCATTGTTCTTAAATATCCCACCCATCGGGTGCTGATGCTGTCCAAGGATATGCCGCCCAAGGTCGATGTGATGTTCGATCTTCGCGGGGGCAGTCCCTATATGTGGATTACCGATGCTTTCAAGGCGCTGGTCAGGAAAGACAATCGCGTCATGCGTATCGTCGGTATGTCGCCAAAAATGCCCGATGTTATCGTCGAAGCAGTCATGGACGAAGCGCCTATGCGTATGGCCATGCTCGATTTTTCAGCGCGCATCCTGCAACTGTCGATCGTCATTTCACTGCTTACCGCCGGACTGGTCTACCTCAGCCTGCACCGGGTGATGGTGCGGCCCATGGGCCGTTTGACCCGCAGCATGATCCGTTTCCGTGAACATCCGGAAGACGAGACGTTGTCGATCCGGCCAAGCGGTCGCAGCGATGAAATCGGCATCGCCGAACAGGAACTGGCGATCATGCAGGACGAGGTGCGCGGCGCCCTTAAACAGAAAGACCGCCTGGCGGCATTGGGCACGGCAGTGGCCAAGATCAACCATGATTTGCGCAATTCCCTGATGACGGCGATTTTGGTGTCCGACAAGCTGTCGTATATCGACGATCCCGTGGTCAGGGAGGTGACGCCGACGCTTTTAAGCGCCATCGACAAGGCGGTGGTGCTGTGCAGCCAGACACTCGATTATGTTGGTGGCGCCAAGTTATCTCTTAAACCGGCGGCGTTTCATCTTAGCGAACTGATCGCCGAAGTGTCGGCATCGGTGCGCGAAGATATACTGGCCGGCGGAACCGAACCCGGCAATCCGGCGTTCGCCATCGTCAACAACGTCGATTTTGAAGTCGACCTGGTCGCCGACAGGGCGCAATTGTTCAGGTCGTTCAATAACCTGATCCTGAACGCCCGTCAGGCCAATGTGCCGACGATAACCATTACCGCGGCCATGGACGAGGGCCGGATCACCGTCGATGTCATCGATAACGGCCCGGGCTTGCCGCAAAAGGCGCAGGATGGATTGTTCCGCCCGTTTGCCGGCTCGGCCCGCGATGGCGGTTCGGGCCTCGGCCTGGTCATCGCCCGCGACATCGCCCGCGCCCATGGCGGCGATCTGGTATTGGTCAAAACCGGCGAAGGCGGCACCCACTTTCAGATGGACCTGCCCATTGAAAAGATATCTTAATCGCCGAGCGCCACGCCTTCGCGCCGTTGATCGGCGCCGCCATACAGCTTGCCACCCTTAGCCAGAATTCCGTGCAACCCGCTGGCCATGGGTTTGATAGCGACCGTGTGGCCCAGTTTTTCGAGCGCCGATTGCAGGCTTGCCAGCGGCGATCCGGCTTCCAGATCGGTGCTGCCGTTGCGGTTGGTAAAGTTGGCCGAATCGATGGCGCGCTGGATACCCAGGTCCCAGTCAAGGGCGGCGATCAGCGTCTTGGCCACATACCCGATAATTCTTGATCCGCCGGGCGACCCGACGGCCATCACCACCCGGCCTTCGCCATCGAACACCATGGTCGGGGCCATGGATGAACGCGGTCGCTTGCCGGCCTCAGGGCGGTTGGCGACCGGGGCCGCATCCTGATTGGGGACGAAGGCAAAATCCGTCAACTGGTTGTTGAGCAGGAAGCCCTTGACCATCAGCCGCGAGCCGAAGGCATTTTCAATGGACGAGGTCATGGACACCGCATTTCCGTCACCGTCGATGATGCTCATGTGGGTGGTCGACAGGCCGGTTTCGTTACCGCCGGGGGCGAAGTTCCAGGCGCCGCCAATGCCGGGCATGCCGGGGGTGGCGGGGCCGATGCTGGCATCGGTTGAAATTTCTTTGGCCCGCTGTTCCAGATAGCCCGGGTCGAGCATCCCCGATGCGGGCACCGGCACGAAATCCGGATCGGCTATATAGGTGTTGCGATCGGCAAAGGCCAGGCGCGAGGCTTCGGCGATCAGGTGCACGGCTTCGGTTTTGGCGACACCGTTTTTACCGGGCTTCATGGCGGCAAGATCGAACGATTGCAAGATGCCGAGTATCTGTAGCGTGGTCAGCCCCCCCGATGACGGCGGTCCCATGCCGCAGATCAGCCATTGACGATAGAACAGGCAGACCGGATCGCGCTTGATGGCCGGATAGTTTTCAAGGTCTGCTACGGTCAGTCCGCCGGGGTTGGGATCGGCGCCGGTGACCGCGTCGGCAATGGCATCCGCGACGGGGCCGGTATAGAAGGCGTCGGCGCCGTACTCGGCAATCAGGCCGAACGTCTCGGCCAGTTCCGGATTGACCAGTTGATGGCCGACGGGCCACGCTTCGCCATCGGGCCCGTAAAAATATGAAGCCGCTTTATCAAATGTTTTCAGATACTTATCTTTAGAAATAAGTTTATGCAGGCGTTCCGATACGGCAAACCCGTCACCGGCCATGCGAATCGCGGTCTCGAACAGGTCGGCCCACGGCAATCGCCCGTGTTCCTTGTGGGCCATCTCCAGCATCCTGAGCAGGCCCGGCGCACCGACGGCAAGGCCACCGACAACGGCATCGTAAAAAGCTTTCGGATGGCCGCTGCCGTCCAGAAACATATAGGGGTTGGCATTGGCCGGCGCCGTTTCGCGGCCGTCGTAGGTGGCGATCTCGCTGCTGGCGGCGTCGAAATGAATCATGAAGGCGCCACCGCCGATCCCCGACGATTGTGGCTCGACAAGGTTCAGCACCATCTGGGCGGCGATGGCGGCGTCAATGGCGCTGCCGCCCTGGCGTAAAATTTCCCGGCCGGCTTCACTGGCGTGGAGGTTGGCGGTGGTGACCATCCATTTTTCGGCGACCACCGCCGCCTTGTCCGTATGGGGGGCGGTCGCCGTCGGGGCTTCAGGATCGACCGGTCCGCCCGGTCCGACCGGTCCGCCCGGTTTGGCGCAGCCGCCAAGCGCCAGCAAAAGCACCACCGCCAGAAAATACGGCGTCCGGTGGCGCTGGGGATGATTTAAGCCAAACATAGTTTCATGCTACCCTTTGTTTGTCGGCAAAGTCGACGATCAAAGGAGAACCGGCCTCGATGGATGCCATTGTACAAACCCTCAGCGACAACAAGGTCGCGTGGATGCTGGCGCTGTTTTTCGGCGTCGCCTATTGGGCTTTCCGGCCCCGCTGGCGGCGCCTGAATAAAACCGGGGAAAAACCGGAGCCGCCGAAGGACACCTGATCGGGACTCCCGGCGCCAATGCTGCAACGCAGCAAAAGTCTTAACAAAAGCCGCGCCGGGGGCTAGTCTATGGCGACATAAAACCAAGGCC
Organism: Rhodospirillaceae bacterium; assembly: GCA_013204045.1. GTDB lineage: Bacteria > Pseudomonadota > Alphaproteobacteria > Rhodospirillales > JABHCV01 > JABMOQ01. The sequence continues at coordinate 30,865 of JABMOQ010000070.1, forward strand.
GGAGACCTGAACCTTGAGCACCCACCGGGAAAGCAAAAAGACCACCGTTATCGACATCCAAAGGCAGAAGGGGGGCGCTCCGCTGGTGTGCCTGACCGCCTATACGTCGCTGACGGCGCAACTGCTCGATGACAGCACCGATCTGCTGCTGGTCGGTGATTCCCTCGGCATGGTGCTCTATGGCCTTGGTGATACCCTGGGCGTCACCCTGGACATGATGATCGCCCACGGCAAGGCGGTGATGCGCGGCTCATCGACGGCCTGCGTCATCGTCGATATGCCGTTCGGCTCCTATCAGGAAAGCCCCGAGGTGGCCTTTCGCAATGCGGCCAGGGTAATGAAGGAAGTCGGCTGCGCCGGGATCAAGCTGGAAGGCGGCACCGAGATGGCCAGCACAATAGAATTTTTGACCCACCGGGGAATCCCGGTGCTCGGTCACGTCGGGCTGTTGCCGCAATCGGTTCACACGGCTGGCGGGTTTCGTTCCCACGGCAAGGACTCGGGCGAGGCGACGCGCATTCTGGCCGACGCCGTCGCCGTCGCCGAGGCTGGCGCTTTCGCCATGGTCGTCGAAGGCACGGTCGAGCCGCTGGCCCGGCGCATTACCGAAACCGTTCCTGTGCCGACCATTGGCATCGGGGCCTCGCCGGCCTGCGATGGGCAGATTCTGGTGACCGAAGATCTGGTCGGCCTGTTTACCGACTTCACGCCGAAATTTGTCAAGCGCTACGCCGAACTGGGCCAGCAGATCGCCGACGCCGCCAAGGCCTATTCGGCCGATGTGCGTTCGGGGGCCTTCCCCGGGCCGGAACACTGCTTCGCCATGCGCCCCGCCGCCGATACCGACGACGCACCGGACTGATCCTTTTGGAAACCGTTCGAACCGTTGCCGACCTTCGCGCCGCCGTCAAAGGCTGGCGCCAGGAAGGCCACAGCATCGGCCTGGTGCCGACCATGGGGGCGCTGCACCCGGGCCATATGGCGCTGGTCAAGGCGTCTCTGGAAGCGACGACGCGCACCATCGCCACCATTTTTGTTAACCCGAAACAATTCGGGCCGGCCGAAGACCTGGACAGCTATCCCCGCCATGAAGCGGCGGATAGCGAATTGCTGGCGGCCGCCGGGGTCGATCTGTTGTTCGCCCCGTCGGTCCCTGAAATGTACGGCGATGATTTTGCCACCGGGGTCCACATAGACGGGCTCGGCGATATCTTTGAAGGCTCAGCCCGGCCCGGATTCTTCGACGGCGTCGCCACCGTGGTCGCCAAGTTGCTCTGTCAGGCCGCCGCCGACAGCGCCTTTTTCGGCGAGAAAGATTACCAGCAACTGCTGGTCATCCGGCGCATGGCGCAGGACCTGAACATCCCGACGGCCATCGAAGGGGTGCCGACCGTGCGCGAGGCGGACGGGCTGGCCATGTCGTCGCGCAACGCCTACCTGACGGCGGCTGAGCGCGCCACAGCCCCGATGCTGTTCAAGGTCATCGCCGATATCGCCACCCGCCTGGCGGCCGGCGGTGGGGCGGCGGACCTCAGCCAGGAAGGGCTCGGTCGATTGATCGACGCCGGCTTTACCTGCGTCGATTACCTGGCCGTGGTGGATGGGGAAACCCTGGCGCCTGCCACCCGCGGCCGCCCGGCCCGGGTGTTGGTTGCGGCCCGCCTTGGGCAAGCGCGCCTGATCGACAACGTCGCCGCCTGATACGGGCAACCGCGCAAAATAAAA
>JABMOQ010000071.1 GCA_013204045.1 Rhodospirillaceae bacterium
CGTTAGCTGCATCATGATCGTCTTACGCATTGCCTCTTTGTCTCCTGAGGGTGGTTTACCGACCGGATCAAAGACGGTAGCGAAAGTATATTTATTTTTATTTTCGATTAGCCACTGGTCATAGTTCGCGCGGGTGTCGAAACCGCAGACCCCGAGAATAACTACGTCCTTAGACCCATACTTGCGGTGGATCTCTTCGTAGTGCGGCATGGCCTTTTGGCACGGCCCGCACCAGGTGGCCCAGAAATTCATGACCACGCCGCGGCCCTTGAAGTCAGCAATACTCATTTCCTTGTCGTCGCTATCGTAAAAAGGCAGTTCCGGCGATGGTCGGGGCGGCAGGGCGGGCGAGAAATTCGTCAGTTCAGGCCCTGGGCCGGCGCATTTATCGGCTTCGGCACTTGCAAGACGCGGCGATATGGCGACAATCACCACAAATGCGGCCAGAATGTTGTTTATTGGATGGTTCATGATCGCCTTTATGGTTTTCTGTTGTTTATAGCGAGGTTCGGCGGTGACGAAAAAGCCTTCAAAAAAAGTGGCAACGAAGAAGAGTTCGGGTGCCGGCTCCAGTACCATCTGGGGCGGACGCTTTGACGCGGGTCCCTCCTCGCTGATGGAGGATATTAACGCCTCCATCGCATTCGACAAGCGTCTCTATGCTCAGGACCTTGCCGGATCGAGGGCCCACACGGAAATGCTGGCCGCCACAGGCATTATATCCGGTGCCGACTCCAAGGCCATACTCGGCGGCCTGGACAGCATTGCCCAGGAAATAGAATCCGGCGATTTCGCCTTTTCGGCGGCGCTGGAAGATATTCACATGAATATTGAAAACCGGCTATCAGAGCTGATTGGCGATACCGCCGGTCGTTTGCACACGGCCCGTTCGCGTAACGATCAGGTGGCCACCGACTTCAGGCTCTGGGTGCGGGGGGCCATCGACGGCCTCGATGGGGCGCTGATGGGCCTGCAGGAAACGTTGATCAGCATTGCCAAAACCAACGCCGCCACGATCATGCCCGGCTTTACACACCTGCAATCGGCGCAGCCGGTGACTCTCGGTCACCATATGCTGGCTTATGTGGAAATGTTCGGCCGTGACCGGGGCCGGTTTATGGATGCCCGGGCGCGCCTCAACGAGTGCCCTCTGGGTTCGGCCGCGCTGGCGGGCACATCCTTTCCGATTGATCGCAAAAAGACGGCAACGGCGCTCGGCTTCGATCGGCCCATGGCAAATTCTATCGACGGTGTGTCGGATCGTGATTTCGCCGTTGAGTTTCTGGCCGCCGCCGCGATTACCTCAGTGCATCTGTCCCGGATAGCCGAGGAAATTGTGCTGTGGAGCAGCGTACAGTTCGGGTTCGTGCAGTTGTCCGATGCCTTTTCTTCCGGCAGCTCGATCATGCCGCAGAAACGCAACCCGGATGCCGCCGAACTGGTGCGCGGAAAATCGGGCCGGGTATTCGGCGCGCTTAATGCCTTGCTGGTGCAGATGAAGGGTCTGCCGCTAGCCTATGGCAAGGATATGCAGGAAGACAAGGAACCGGTGTTCGATGCTGCCGACACCCTGGCCATCTGCATTGCCGCCATGAATGGCATGCTGGCCGAGGCCAGCTTCGATGGCACCAGGATGAAGGCCGCCGCTGGCGCTGGCTTTGCCACAGCCACCGATCTTGCCGACTGGCTGGTCCGGGAGCTGGGCCTGCCATTCCGGCGCGCCCACCACGTCACCGGCGAACTGGTCAAGCTGGCCGAAGATAAGGGGTGCGGACTGGAAGAATTGACCCTTGCCGATATGCAAGCCGTCGAGGGCGATATCACCAAAGGCGTGTTTGATGTGCTTGGCGTCGACAATTCGGTGGCCAGCCGGACCAGCGAAGGCGGCACCGCCCCTGCCAATGTCAAGGCGGCGGCGGCGGCGGCCCGAAAGAGGTATTTGTCATGATGAACATTAACCTGACTAAATGGATTTGCCGCGGCGCAGTGGTGGCACTGGTGCTGGCTGCGGCCTTGCCGCTTGGCGCCTGTGGGCGAAAGGGTGCGCCTGATTTCCCGGAAGGCACCGAGTATCCACGGGAATATCCGTCCGATCCGAAAAAAGAATAGGCACTGACGTCATGGATCACTTTCAATACCAGGGCGGTCGGTTGTGCGCCGAAGATGTGGCGCTGGCCGACATCGCCGATGATGTGGGCACGCCGTTCTATGTCTATTCGACGGCAACCCTGGAACGTCATTACAATGTGTTCGCCGAAGCCTTAAGCGGCCTGGATGCGACCATTTGTTTCTCGGTCAAATCCAATTCCAATATTGCCGTCATCCGTACCCTGGCCAATCTGGGCGCCGGTGCCGACGTGGTTTCCGGGGGTGAATTAAAACGCGCCCTGATGGCGGGTGTGGCACCGGAGAAAATCGTCTTTTCCGGTGTTGGCAAGACGGCGCTTGAACTGGCGGATGCGCTCAGGGCCGGAGTCATGCAGATCAACATTGAATCGGAACCGGAGCTTGAGGCGCTGAGCCGCGTTGCCATGGAACTGGGGGTAGAGGCGACCATAGGACTGCGCGTCAACCCGGACGTTGACGCCCGCACTCATGCAAAGATCACCACTGGCAGGGGCGAAAACAAATTCGGCATCGAATGGACCCGCGCCCATGAGGTCTATGCCCGCGCCGCCGCCATGCCTGGGATCAATCCGGTCGGCCTGGCCATGCACATCGGCTCACAACTGGGTGAATTGTCGCCGTTTGACGATGCATTCATGCGGATCAAGGATCTTGTCGCCACCCTGCGTGCCGATGGATTGGCCGTCGAAAGCCTGGATCTGGGTGGCGGCCTGGGTATTCCATACGGTGATCAAGCCGAACCCCTGCCGGGTCCGGCCCAATACGGGGAAAAGGTCAAGGCGGCCTTCAGTGACCTCGGCTGCCGGATGATTTTCGAGCCGGGCCGCGTCATCGCAGGCAACGCTGGCATCCTGGTAACCCGCGTTATCTATGTAAAGGAAGGGGCGACCCGCAACTTCCTGATTGTTGACGCGGCCATGAACGATCTGACCAGGCCGAGTCTTTATGACGCCTATCATGACATCGTCGCCATTAGTGAGCCGGCCGCCGGCGACAAGTCCGATACTTATGATGTTGTCGGGCCAATCTGCGAAACCGGCGATACCTTTTGCAGGGAACGCAGTCTGCCGCGCCAGGCGGCGGGCAACCTGTTGGCCGTGCGCACGGCTGGCGCCTATGGCGCGGTCATGGCGTCCACGTACAACACCCGGGCACTGGTGCCGGAAGTCCTGGTCAGGGGGGGCGACTATGCGGTCGTGCGCCGCCGCCTTGAGGTTGAAGATTTGCTGGATATTGAGCAGCAGCCATCGTGGCTGAAATAGGCGTTACTCTTCACCCTTGGTGAAGGTGACTTCCAGGCGCCGGGCAGTCGCCATCGGGTTCATGATAGATGCTTTGAATTTTAGCGTCTCCCCCGCCCCGACCTGGGGTCTGTCGGGGGTGACGTTCTGGAACTGAACTTCTTCGCCTTCGGTATTGAACAGCGACACCCTGATAATCGGCACGTTCAGGGGCAGATCGGTGATGTTGGAGATATCGCCGGAGATGGCCAGCACATCCACTTCCCCTTCGGTGCCCCGTTGCGAGCGAACATTCTTGATTTCCAACCCGGTTCCCAGCGGATCGGTCAGTCCGATCATTTCATAGAAAGCGGTAGAGGCGGGGACCATTTCCATGATGATGTTGCGGGCAAAATAAGCGCCGCCGATGGCGCTCATAATCAAACTGATAACAACAACAGCGGCAATAAGCATCATGTTGATGCCGCCACCCTCGTCATCTTCCAGGTCGTCGTCGTCATCTTCGTCGTCGTCGAAATCATCGTCCGCTCCGTCCGGACGCGACAGTGATTCGGGAATTGGATCCGGATCCTCAATATCGTCAAGATCTTCGATGCCTTCGTAGTCGTCGTCTCCGCCCATCAGGGATTCGACCGGCTCGGGCTCGTCTTCGCCGAACATATCGTTCAGTTCATCATCTGACAGTAATTCTTCTTCCGCTACCGGCTCCGGCTCTGGTTCCGGCTCGGGCTCGGGCTCCGGTTCGGGCATTGGCGGCGGTGGCGGTGGTGGTGGTGGGGGCGGCGGTGCCGGTGCCGGGGCTGGTGCAGCGGCCTGGGGCATCAGACCTGCCGCCGACATGGCCTGCAATTGTGCCTGAACTTGGGCTTGCACCATGGCTTGCATTTGAGCCGGGTCGATCATCGGCTGCATCGCCGGGGCCATCATCGGCTGTGGCGCCATCATTGGCTGCCGTAGGGGTGCCTGCCGTGCGTGCCACTGGTGCCCGCAATTGACGCATTTAACCGCCTTGCCGCTGCCGCTCACGACCGCCGGATCAAGGTTGTAGCTGGTATCGCAATTGGGACAGTTAATGATCATTGGCAACAAATTCTGTTAATCTACAGTTGTTTATAAGATCAATAAGAGTCGAACGCAACAATTGGCAGCAATGATGACAAGACATCTGACAATGGCTGTTCCCCCCCCCGCGCCATCCGCAGGAAGCCTGATTACAAGGCTTTTTGGGAGTTCTGGACGGGGCGTCGC
>JABMOQ010000010.1 GCA_013204045.1 Rhodospirillaceae bacterium
ACGCTGATGTCGTCGTTGGGCTGCCACTGGCCACCCAGCTGGAAGCCGGCGCCCTTGGCCGTGTCCTTGGCCCAGTTGCCGTCGACGTTGAACCGGTTATCCTTGGAATCGGTGCGCATGGTCGCATAGCCGAGCACCAGGCCGAGACCATAGGACGACATGGTGTTTGGCGTGTAGGCGACGCCCAACTGTGCATTAAACATTTTCCAGTTGATCTTGCGGTCGTGGGAATAATCGGTGCCGCCGGTCGAGTTACCGCTGGTGCGCGAGTCATTCCAGTTGGTGGCTCCGCCGCCACCCGGATAGACCGACAGGTTGACGGCGTAATTGTCATCGAGGCGGTAGTTGACGCCCAGCGAGCCGTTGACGAAGTCGTCCGTGTTACTTTTTTGTTTGCCGCCGGCGGTGTTGGCATAGGTACCAGTCAGGTCGCGTTCCACATCGGCATGGAACCAGCCCATGCTGATGATGGCCGAGTTGTCCATGCGCCCGATCAGCGCCGGGTTGATGGCGGCGGCGGTCGGGTCGGACGCGATCGACAGGCCGGCGCCGGCCATGCCGCACTTGTAGGTACCGATACAGGCTGGCAGCTGACCGACGGTGGCATTGGCTTGTTGCATGGGAAGCACAGCGGCGATGGCCGCGACGGCGCCAGACAACAGTGAAATTTTTAATTTTTTGGAAAACATCAGGGAAGTCCCCCTACCCTTTGAGATTAATCATGAAACGAATTTGGGGTTCGTTGTTTTATGGTCAACGAAACCACCGCACCCGTCGGTAAAACCGTGTCGTATCTGTCGTGAACTTACAGAAAACGGGGGGTGAATTGTAGTAATATTGTAGGGCACATACGGGTTTACTGATTTACGTTGTATATTTACCACAGTGAATATGCCCCGAATATCAGTTCCCTAGCCCCCTAAAAACAAAAACGGCGCTTCGAAAAGCGCCGTTTTGCAACAGTTTATCCGTATAAAACATGGGGTTTAACGCAGGTACAGGTGGACCTCGTTATTCTTGGCCTGTTCGCTGGTCTTGCCCGAAATGGCGACCCGCGACGGCGGCAGGCCCATTTCGATCAGGGACCGGAGGACCCCTTCGGCGAATCGTTGCGCCTTGTTTGAATTCAGCGCCACCCGGGCCGGGCCACCCGTGTTCGGCGCTACCGCCACCAGATCGAAGACCGCATTGGGGCGGCGTTCCAGCACCCGGCTGACGGCGGCATAAAGCGCCTGCTGATAGGGAACGTCGGGGCGGTCAAAACGAACGACGACCAGGGGTCGCCTGCCGGCGGTATCCGTGGCCCGGGCCGGGCCCTTGTAAATGGCCCCGCCGGCGGCCGAAACAATGGCCTGGTTGGCGAGGCTGGCGCCGTAGATTTCCCCACCCTTGACGCCGGCCAGCAGCAGATTCAGGTTGGCCTGTTCGGTGGCCACATAATTGGTCTGGCGGCGCACGTCGTCGGCCAATTCTTTAAGCAGGCGTTCGATCAGCACGACGGTGCGGTTAACCTCGTCTTCCAGGATGGCCAGCTGGCGGTGATCTTCGTCGACGGCACCAGAGACGCTGAACGCCGCCCGCGTCGATTCCGACAGGAATGCCGACATGGTGGAATCAGCCGAGACGGCCGTTCCCAGGCGGGCCAGCTCGCCGGAGCCATTATTGATTTGCTCAAGATCGTTGCGGGCGCCGTTGAATTGCTGCACCAGAATCGGGTTGCCGGGGGTGGTGCCGACCTGCAGGCGTGTGTTGATTGCCGCCACGGTCCCATGATAGCGCTGGGAATCCTGGACAATGCGGGCCCGCAGCTGCTGCAACGTGCCGTTATGGGTGGCGATGGATGATTGCAGCCTGGACAGTTCGGAGCGTAACTCGACGACTTTCTTGCCCACATAGGTGCCGGTCGAAGCGCCGGGTGTTACCCCGTCTGGCTGAAAACTGGTTGTTCCCAGGACCGGCTGGTTGGCGGCCTGTACGCCGCCGACCGGTTGCGCCATCTGTACCTGCTGCGTTTGGGCCGGGGCAGCTGCTTGCTGGGTCTCGGTGCTGGCGCCCGCCGGATCCTCGCCGGTCAGCGAAGGCCATAACGCCTCCTCGGTAAAGGAGCACGCGGGTAAAAGCAGCGCCACACTGACGGCGATTACCCGAAACCCAGAAAATTCCCGAGAACTTGAAAATTTCATGTGGTGATTGGCCTTTGTATTCAAAAGAACAGTATTTAATAAATGCAGACGCCCCGTCAGAAGAACAATTAATGCCTAAAATGACGGCAATGTATTGTTGCTCAAGACAGCCTGCCCCCTAATCCGGTTTTCAGGATATTACTCAAAGGCCATTAACGCCACAAGAACCTATTTTAATTGCAATTTTAAGCTAAATGGCGGGACCGTGATTGAGGCCTTTGTAGCGCTTGCCATCCCCAGGCGGCTAGAGTAGTGTCGCCAGCCTTCGCCGGGGCCACATAAGGGTTCTGGCCGGAATATCGGTGCCCGTAGCTCAATTGGATAGAGCATCTGACTACGAATCAGAAGGTTGGGAGTTCGAGTCTCTCCGGGCGCACCATTTCTCCATAATATTGCCATTTGCCTTTAATTGCGGCTGGTCCGGGGCCGCCGCCGGATTTTAAGTGATTGTCCGTTGTTGCCACTGGCCGACATGTATAATCTGCAGCCATGACGTCCAGGCTTGGGGAAACGATGGGTTTTGATGGATTATAATTACTTCTGGGGTGCCGTGGCCATTACCGGGCTGGTCGCCACCCCGGTGCCCGCCGCCGCCGATGCCGCGGCCGACCCGGCATACAGCGCCTATATAGAGGCCTTGCAGGCGCAGACTCCTTATTATGAGAACACGCCTGCCGTTGCCACGCCCGCGCCGGCCATGCCACAGGCGGATGATGGCGGGCCGGCGACAGATCGGGGGGGTGAAAAAAACCAGCCATCTGGCGGCGTCTGGCGGCTGGAGTTTGAAAATGAGGATACCGGTGGCATCAACATTTTTGAAACACCCATGCATGAGAAATTCAGCGAACGGGTCGAATCCGGTCACCTGACCTGGGGTTGGCGGGTTTCATATACCCCCAACGCGGCCAATCCGGACTGGACCAAAAAATTTCGTGACGATCTTTTCTGGCCGACCAGCAAATGGACGGCTCGGGTCAGTTATGCCCTTCAGCAAAGCGCCTACACACCCAATACCTATAATAAGGACAAAAATCTGCTGCATCTCGACCGACCGGCCGCCGGGTATCTGCTCGGCAACGTGCGGATTAATCTCGAGCAGGATTTTCAAGGCAACCGCCAATACATCGACCAGTTGAACCTGGGAGTCGGTCTGGTCGGCCCGGCATCCGGCGCCGGGGTCGTGCACCGGGTCGCGCACAGCGCCGTCGGCCGTGAGTCCACGGGCTGGCAAGAAATCAAGACCGAGCCGGTCGTCGTCGCCCAGTACGAAACCGGCAAGCGCTGGGTCTGGGGCGAAGACTGGCTCGGCTTTGAAGCCTATCCCCATGCCGGCATGACCCTCGGCAACGCCTATACCTATGGCGCCGTCGGCGGCTCGGTCAGGGTCGGAAGCCACCTGAAAAAGGACAGCGGACCGCTACGCACAGCTATGATCATGTCGGACACCAACTATCCCGAGCCCGGCGATTATTATGCCTGGAACCTTTTCGCAGGCATCGAAGGGCGCGCCGTCGCCTACAATATTTTTGTCGACGGCAACACCTATGCGAGCACCTCGGGCGTCGATTCCAAGCCGTTGGTCGCCGACGCCCAACTGGGCGGCGAAATCGGCTGGGGCGAATACCGCCTTAGCCTGATGCATGTTTTCCGGTCGCGGGAATTTGAAGGCCAGATCAAGGCCGACCAGTTTATCCGGGTCGGCCTGTCGGCAAGTTTCTAGTCTTTCCCAAAAAGACTGTCGAAGGGCACGGAATAATAAATTCCGGCCGAATCAGCGCCCGGATTTCTATCGCCCAGGCCTAAGTTGTCATACCTTGAGATAGCGATTCCAAAACGCGAATAATCGTCAAAGCGCCAGGCCAGCTCCAGCTGGCCGCGGAACACCAGCGGAGAGTCGAGATCGAGATCCCTGTTGCCGCCGGTGTAATAGTTGGGACCGAAACTTGGCGTCAGTACGATGCGATTGCCAAAATAAATGTCGAGCAGCATGCCGCCGCCAAAAAATCCGCTGCCCGTTGATCGGTCCCCTTCGCAAAAAGGGAACCAGTCGGCCTTGCAATATATCCCCGCCATGGAAGCGTAGGGCTTGAAGTCTGCAATCAACTTCTCGCCCCGGTATTCGACCCTGAGTTCCGTTTGGATATCTTTCATCTGGAACCAGTCGAAGGCCTGCGCCCCGAACGAAATAAGGGCCGGGTCCTCGGCTGCCTGTGCCGGCGTCAGGCCGGCGGTGCAAAGCAACGCGGCGATGGCAAGGGTTAGCAGCTTATTCACTTTAATCGGTTGCTCCTGTCGGCCGCCATCCTTGACGGGGTGTTATCTAAAGGTGGTCTAAGTTAAAACGTAAATTCTGCTTTCCGGCAAGCAATCCGGTGGCATTCCCAATTCTGCCAAGGCCCCTTAATTTTTTGAATTGCCCTGTGATTTGCTTTAAATTACTGCAATGAAAGCTAAAATAATAACAATTATGGCAGCCTTGCTGGCCTTGGCGTTGACCGGGAACGATGCCGCCGCCGACAAGTATTCCCGCTCCAAGAGCCCCTATTGGAAGGTTGGCGCCTTTGACGCAGAGCTGACCTACGCCTGCCGCTCTAACCTGTTCAATCAGTTCAAGGTCGATAGCCTCAACATCGGCTATTCCGGCGACAAGGGGAAGGGCATGACCGGGATCGCCACCAAGGCGTGGAACCTGCGCGATCTGCAGGGCCTGGCCAGGGATGGCATAACCTATCATTTCTTCAATGATGGCTATTCAAACTGCGAGGTCTATACGGCAAAATACAGGTAGCGATTTTTGGGCAGGCGGTTATTGCCGGGCCCCGGGCTTTCCGGCCTTGACGTTGCCAGCCAACGATTGTGCGCCTTCTTCCTTTTCCCAGTCGAGCTTCGGTACCTGGTGCTTGGCGCGCCCCGGCCGGCTGATTTCCTTTTCCAGTTCCTTGACCCTGGACAGGTTTTTTTCCGCAACCATGGCCAGGCGGGTGGCGTTGAATTTCTGGTAAACGTCAAGCGCCCTGCCGAAGGCTTCGTTGGCACCATCCAGATCTTGCTGTTCTTCGGTCACCTTGCCAAGCAGGAACAATGCCGAGCCCAGGGTATTCTGGGTTGCCGCCCACAGCAGCGGGTTTTTTTCGCGGGTTCGAATCTCAAGCGCCCCCCGGCACGCCTCAACGGCTTTTTCCAGTACCTCGATATTGGAAAGCTGTTCGCCCAACACCTGGGCGGCCTGGGCAAAATTGTTCATGACCTCGGCCCATCGCTCGGGCGCTTCCTTGCGCGTGAACACCTGTATAGATGCCTGGAACGCAGCCAGGGAAAGTTTCAGCATTTCCGTATCGCCGGCAATCAGGAACAGCTTGTAAAGAACAAGCCCCAGACGGTTCTGGATCGATGCCCATTGCACCGGCATTTCCGTGCGGGTAAAAAACTTCAACGCCGCGCCAAAGGCATCGACAGCCGCCGCCAATGCATCCGAACCCCGGCTGCGCTCGGCGATGGCCTGCAGCACGGCCCCCAGATGCTTGTTGGTAATCGCCCATTCCAGGGCCGAATCTTCCTGGGTCATGGATTCAAGCGCCGCCCGGTAGGTTTGGGCGGCAACCTGGAAAAGATCGACGGTCGAACGCTGTACGGCCAGGGTGGCGACGGCGTTGCCGAAACACATCTGGATGGCGGCGCGCTCGCGCCCGGTCAGGTCGTGGGGCAGGCTTTGCACGGCAGGCATGGCGGCGTACAGGGCTTCGGCCAGGGCGTGGCCGAGGCGGACCCGTTTGCTTTCGTCTTTGGATGCCGTCGCCGCCAGGGCTACGGCGAGTAGCAGTTCGGCCAGTTCGGGGCCGAAATCAACGGGCAGGGTCAGCACCGTGAAGGGCAAAAAATAACCGGGCCGGTCGTCGTCGTCGGCATCGGCCGAAAAGAAACGTAAATGAAGGGTCGTGCCCGGTGGCGGGATGTCGCCCCAGATCAGCATGTCAGAGTCGGTTGCGGACAGGCATTTGCGGGCCAGCTCATCCATCCTGATCAGCCGTTCATCGCGGCTCAGCTCCGGATCGATTATCGGCATCTTGTTCTGGGCCTTGATGCGAATTCCCTTACGCTTGCCGAGGGACTGCACCACATGGCGGTGCTGCGCTTCGGCCGCTTCGGGAAGTTCGCCTGTGAACGGCGCCACCCTTATGTCCAGGCGTTCGCCACTGACGGCGGTCGTGGTGACGAGTTTTTTCAGCATGCCCAACATCGATGGTGCGGCGGAAGATTTTCTGGCCGGTGATTTTTCGACCGTCGTCGGGTGGGCCAAACGTTCGTTGGCGATGCGAAGCCGTTCGACCAATTTGCCCATGACGTTGAGGGCCATGCCCGGTTCCGTTTGCAGGGCTTCCATGAAATCAATACGGGACGTTTCATCCACCACCACATCGCCGACGGCGGTGGCGGTGGCAGAGCGGTTGCCCTCATCCAGGATGCCCATCTCGCCGAACATTTCGCCGGCTTTAAGCATGGCCAGCATGACCGGGCCTTTTTCCCCGGCCTTGGTCAGCTCGACGTTGCCTTTCCTGAGGACGAACATGGAATCGCTGCCGTCATTTTCTCTAAAAATGACGGTGCCATTTTTGAACGTACGCTTTTCCTGTTTCAAAATAATACCTCTGGCGGCCCCCCAAAGCAGGCGTCCGTCCGGGAATGTTGCCTTTTGCCGCCTACTGGCGTCAATATCCTCAAGGGGATTTTACCCCACATGCCGCCCCAAATGGCAGTTTAGGTGCGATTCAGTAAACAAACCCTTGCCGCCCGATTTGATAACCCAGCCTGGTGCCTGATGCTTGATTACAATATGCCCCTATACCGGCCACCTTCTGAAGGTGCCAACCTGATTATTCAGGCGACCCTCGGATGTTCGTTCAATGAATGTTCCTTCTGTTCCATGTACAAATCGAAGACCTACCGGCCACGACCGCTGGATCAGGTATTCGCCGATATCGATGCCGCCGCCGCCGAATGGCCCGGCGCCCACAGGGTGTTTCTGGCCGACGGCGATGCGCTGACCCTGCCCATGGAAGACCTGGAGCGGATTTTGGAAAAACTCTCCGCCACCTTTCCGGCCCTTGGCCGGGTCTCGTCCTATGGGACGCCGGTCAACCTGCTCCGCAAAACGCCTGATGAACTGGAACGGCTGCGCCGTCTTAAGCTCAGTCTTTTATATGTCGGCGTCGAATCGGGCTCGGCCGAAGTGCTGAGAAGGATCACCAAGGGCGCGTCTCCGGGCTCACTGGAAAAGGCCCTGACCAAGGCCGCCAAGGCGGGCCTGAAAGTATCGGCGACGGTGATTCTGGGCCTCGGCGGACGCGATTTGTGGCAAGAGCACATTGACGGTACCGCCGATGTCATCAACCGGGCCCCGCCGACCTATCTTTCGACCCTGCAACTGGGCCTGGACGATGACGTAAAGGATCGCTTCATGACCCGCTTCGCCCGCATGGGTGGCGATTTTCAATGGCAAGATGACAGTGGCGTGCTGGACGAGCTGCATCGCCTGGTCGAGCGCCTCGATCCGCCAAGGCCGGTGATCTTCCGCTCCAACCACGCATCAAACGCCCTCGCCCTGGCCGGCAATCTGCCGAAAGACAAAGGCCGCCTGCTGGCCGAAATCGACGCGGCCCGGCGCGGCGAAACGCGCCTCCGGCCGGTGTCGTCGCGGGGGCTTTGAGAATCATCGAATGCGATAGGATGTATGGCAGGCGACGCAGTTCTCGGTGATGCCTTGCAGGGCTTTGTAAACTTCGTGTTGCGCCGCCTTGCCGGGATTAAGCTCGGCATTCTCAGCGACGATGACGAAGCGGCTGGCCGCATGGTGCATCCGGGTACCGATTTCGGCCATGGCCTTCGGCATGAACTTGCCCAGTTGTTCGGCGCCGTGCAGGGAAAGCGATGACATGCCCAGCTGACTTTCGGCGATGTCCGCCGCCTTGCCGGTGTTGCCCTCGGCCAGTTCGCCCAGCATTTCGTTCAGCGC
>JABMOQ010000072.1 GCA_013204045.1 Rhodospirillaceae bacterium
TCATCGGGGTGGACATCGCCAAAGGCCTGCTCCAGTTCGGAAGGCGCATTTGCTGGCCGCGCGCCGGGCTTCGGCATGGTTTGGAACAACGGCAGGTCATCGGCCAGCCGGGTCACGGCGGACGACTGCTCGCCAGCCTCCAGGGTTTCCAGGATTTCCTCGGCTCTTGTTATAACGGCCTCTGGAAGTCCGGCCAGCTGGCCCACATGAATGCCATAGGAACGATCCGCCGCGCCCGGGCCGACCTCGTGCAGGAAGACCACGGCGCCTTTCCATTCCTTCACTTTCATGGTGTGGCACGCAAGCTGGTCGAGGCTTGCGTTAAGGGCCGTCAACTCGTGATAATGGGTGGCGAACAGGGCCCGGCATTTGTTGGCTTCGTGCAGATGTTCGATCACCGCCCAGGCAATGGACAGGCCGTCGTAAGTGGCCGTGCCGCGGCCGATCTCGTCCAGGATGACCAGCGAGGCCGGCCCCGCCTGGTTGAGGATCGCCGCCGTCTCGACCATTTCGACCATGAACGTGGAGCGCCCCCGGGCCAGGTCGTCGGCGGCGCCAACGCGGCTGAACAGGCGGTCTACGGCGCCGATGCGGGCGACGGCGGCCGGCACGAACGAGCCGGCCTGCGCCATAATCGCGATCAATGCGTTCTGCCGCAAGAACGTGCTTTTGCCGGCCATGTTGGGGCCGGTCAGCAACCACAGGCGGCCGTCTTCATCACCGCCGCCGCCAAGGGTGCAGTCATTGGCGACGAAGGCCGCCTCGTCACGTTCCTCGAGCGCCGCCTCGACCACCGGATGACGGCCGCCCTGAATATCAAATTGATGATCGCCGGTAATGGCGGGGCGGGTATAGCGCCGATGCACGGCAAGCGTCGCCAAACCGCTGGCCACATCAATAAGGGCCAGGGACCGGGCGGTGGTGGCGATATCGTCGGCCCGGCCGGTGACTTCGCCGGTCAGGTCTTCGAACAATTTCAGTTCCAGCGCCAGCGCCTTGTCGGCGGCACGGGCGATTTTGTTTTCCAGTTCGCCCAGCTCGACGGTCGAAAAGCGCATGGCATTCGCCATTGTCTGACGATGGATAAAAGGATCCTCCGGGCCGCATGGCACCCGGTCACCCTGTTTGGCCGGAACCTCGATAAAATATCCGAGAACGTTGTTGTGTTTGACCTTGAGGGTAGAAACCCCCGTTTGGGCCACGTAGCCGGCTTGCAGGCCGGCGATCAGGCGGCGGCTTTCGTCGCGCAAAGTTCTGAACTCGTCCAGCTCGGCCAGGTAGCCGGCGGCAATGAAGCCGCCGTCACGAACCAGTACCGGCAACTCGGCGGCCAGCGCCCGGGCCAGCCGGGCCACCAGTTCCCCGTGCTGGCCGAGCCCTGCCACCGCCTCGGCGAGGCCCTCTGGCAGGGCCACGACATTTTCCAGCCGGGCCTGCATTTCGCGGCCCATTTCAAGCCCGCCCTGAATGGCGGCCAGATCCCTGGGGCCGCCACGGCTTAAGGAGAGCCGCGACAAGGCACGTTCGATATCCGGGGCCCGCTTGAGAATGGCGCGCCCATCTTCCCGGGCCCGTTCATCATCGGTGAAAAACTGAACCTCATCGAGGCGCGCCTCGATGGCCGCCGGATCGCGCAATGGCGCCGCCAGGCGGCTGGCCAGCAGGCGGGCCCCGGCGCCGGTCAAGGTCCGGTCCATGGTGGCAAGCAGGCTGCCCCGGCGATCGCCGGTCAGGGTTTCGGTCAGTTCCAGATTACGCCGCGTCGCCGCATCAATTTCCATGACCGCACAGGCGGCAAGGCGCCGCGGCACGGACAGGCGCGGCAGGCGGCCTTTCTGGGTCAGGTCGATGTAATCGACAAGGCCGGCGGCGGCGGCGATTTCGGCGCGCCCGAAAGCCCCGAAGGCATCCAGCGATGTGACCCCATATAGGGCACAGATGCGCTTGGTGCCGCCGCTGCTGTCAAAATGGCCGGGGCTGAGGGGGGTCAACCGATCGCGCCAATCGGCGAAGGTTTCAAACAAATCGGGGCGCTTGATCAGGTTTTCCGAGACCAGAATTTCACCGGGCGCGATCCGCGCCAGCGCCGCGCCCAGATGCGCCGATGTCAGCGGCTGAATCATGAATTCACCGGTCGACATTTCGATCCACGCCAGCGCCATATCGCCCGCCGCCTCGGCGATGGCGGCCAGATAATTATGGCGGCGCGCATCGAGCAGGGTTTCTTCCGTTAGGGTGCCCGGCGTGACCACCCGGACCACGGCCCGGTTGACCACGGATTTCGGGCCGCGCTTTTTAGCCTCGGCCGGGTTTTCGGTCTGCTCGCAAACGGCGACCCTGAAACCCCGGGTAATCAGGCGCTCCAGATAACTTTCATGGGAATGCACCGGCACCCCGCACATGGGAATATCGTCGCCCTGGTGTTTGCCGCGCTTGGTCAGGGTGATGTCGAGGGCGGCGGCGGCGAGGACCGCATCTTCAAAAAACAGCTCGTAGAAATCCCCCATGCGGTAGAACAGCAGGCAGTCCGGATGGCCGGACTTGATTTCCAGATACTGCACCATCATCGGCGTCGGCGCGCTGGCACCTGATGCGGCCATGGCCGGGAGGGGGGCCGGGGGCGCAGGAGCGGCCTTTGATTTAAGGGGGCCTTGCTCCGGGACGCTTTGCTGGGGCTCGATTTCAGGCACTGGCTTTAAGTTTCCGGCTGGTTTCAAGGGTCGGTCCGCACCATATCATAAGTATGGACTAGGAATCACGCCCACCCTTCGGCACAATGGGGAATAAGACACCACGGGCAGAGGACATAACCAAAGTGACCGATTCCAAAACAACAACCACGGACCGGGAAATCGTCGGGCTATTCGCAGACCGGGCTTCATTTGAGGCCGCCATCAATGCCCTTAAAGATGCTGACTTCGGGCATGCCGACTTGAGCCTGCTCAGTTCCCACGAATCCATCGACGCTGCCGGAAAGCCTGCCGAGCCATGGGCCGACGTGCTGACCGCCGCCGTCGGTGAGCTGAAATACGAGGCTCCCCTGGTCGCAAGCGGCGCCATTTTCCTGGTCGGGGGGCCGGTCGCCGCCACCGTCGCCGGCTTGATCGGGGCGGCCACCGGCGTCATCGCCGCCAAGGAAGTGCTTGAAGGCGTGCTATCGACCCCGCACACGGAAGAATTCCAGCGCGCCCTGGAAGCCGGCAGCGTCATCTTGTGGGTGCGCGCCACGGGCAGGGCAAAGGAAAAGGCTGCCACCGACATTCTGACCCGCAGCGGCGCCACCAACGTCCACGTCCACGAGGGGGACACCTGAGCATGGACGACCCCACAGACCACGTCACCGACGAAGAGGCGCTGCGCTTCCACAGCAAAGGCCGTCCCGGCAAGATTGAGATTCGGGCGACCAAGCCCCTGACCACCCAGCGCGACCTGTCGTTGGCCTACAGCCCCGGCGTCGCCGCCCCGTGCCTGGAAATCGAACGCGATCCGTCACTGGCCTATGACTATACCGCCAAGGGCAACCTGGTCGGTGTCATTTCCAACGGCACCGCCGTGCTCGGCCTCGGCGATCTGGGCGCGCAAGCCTCGAAGCCGGTGATGGAGGGCAAAGCTGTCTTGTTCAAACGCTTCGCCGACATCGACGGCATCGACCTGGAAGTCGATACCCGCGACGTCGACGAATTTATTGCCGCCGTCCGCTATCTGGGGCCGACCTTCGGCGGCATCAACCTGGAAGACATCAAGGCCCCGGAGTGTTTCATCATCGAGCAGCAACTGCGCGAGCTCATGGACATCCCGGTGTTCCACGACGACCAGCACGGCACCGCCATTATCACTGCGGCCGGGCTGATTAACGCCCTCGACCTGACCGGCCGAGATATCGCTAAAATCAAGGTTGTGGCCAACGGGGCCGGGGCCGCATCCATCGCCTGCGTCGAGCTGATCAAGCGCATGGGGGTGCCCCACGATAATGTCATCATGTGCGATTCCAAGGGCGTTATCTATCAAGGCCGGGAAGACGGCATGAACCAGTGGAAATCGGCCCACGCAGTGCAGACGCAAGCCCGCACCCTGGAAGAGGCCATGCAGGGCGCAGACGTGTTCTTAGGGCTATCGGTAAAAGATGCGGTCAGCCAGCAGATGGTCACGGCCATGGCCGACAAACCGATCATCTTCGCCATGGCCAACCCGGACCCGGAAATAACCCCGGATGATGTAAAGGCGGTGCGCCCCGACGCCATCATCGCCACCGGGCGCTCCGATTACCCGAACCAGATTAATAACGTGCTCGGCTTTCCTTACATTTTCCGCGGCGCCCTCGATGTCCGCGCCTCCACCATCAATGATGATATGAAAATCGCCGCCGCCAATGCCATCGCCGCCCTGGCCCGTGAAGATGTGCCCGACGAAGTAGATGCCGCCTATTCGGACCAGCATCTTATTTATGGCTCGGAATACCTGATCCCGGCGCCTTTTGATCCCCGGTTGATCCGCGCCGTGCCGGTGGCGGTGGCCCGTGCCGCCATGGATTCAGGCGTCGCCCGGGCCCCGATCATCGATATGAAAGCTTACGAAAACCAACTGTCGGCCCGGCTCAACCCGACGACCGGCAGCTTGCAGGCAATTTTTGATCATGTCCGCGCCAACCCCCGTCGCGTGGTGTTCGCCGAGGGCGAAGAAGAAAAATCCATCCGCGCCGCTGTTTCTTTTCATAATTCCGGTTTTGGAACGCCGATCCTGCTGGGCCGCGAAGACAAGGTTCTGGAGTCCATGGAGCAACTCGGTCTGCCGATGATCGACGGGCTGGAAATTCACAATGCCAAGCTCAGCACATCCAACAAGGACTATACCGACTTTTTATACGAACGCCTGCAACGCAAGGGCGCGCTCTATCGCGACTGCCAGCGCATGGTCAATCAGGAACGCAATGTCTTTGCCGCCATCATGGTGGCGCTGGGCGACGCCGACGCCATGGTCACTGGCCTGACCCGTAATTATTATGTGGCCCTCGACGAGATCACCAGGGTTCTCGATCCGAAACCCGATGAAAATGTGTTTGGGTTGTCGTTGGTGCTGGCCGGCGGGCGCACCCTGTTCGTTTCCGATACCGCGGTCCATGAACTGCCAAACCCGGAACAACTGGCCGACTTTGCCACCCAGACCGCAACCGTCGCCCGGCGCATGGGCCACGAGCCGCGGGTGGCGCTGATATCGTTTTCCAATTTCGGCAACCCCATGTTGCAGCGCTCGCAGATTGTGCGTGATGCGGTCAAATTGCTGGACAGCCGCAATGTGCCATTTGAATACGACGGCGAAATGGGCGTCGATGTGGCGCTTAACCCGGAACTGTTGGCGCTTTATCCGTTCTGTCGTTTGTCGGAACCGGCCAACGTGCTGATCATGCCGGGCCTGCATTCGTCGCAAAGCGCCACCCACCTGCTGCACGAGCTTGGCGGCGGCACCGTCATCGGGCCGATGCTGATGGGGTTGTCGAAACCTGCCCAGATTGTCCCCATGGGGGCGACCGTATCGGACATGGTCAACATGGCGGCCCTCGCCGCCCACGACGCCGCTTCTTAAGGATTCACAAAAGAACCCTTTCATTTCAAGGCAATAAAAAACCCGCCGCAGGCGGGGTGACGGGGGGCGCCGGAAACTCTGAAGCTATCACCGAGGCTACCAGAATAATAGCCTTGTTTTTTATTTCTGTTTCCTGCAAAAGGCGCGTGAAACAGGAATGAAAAAGAGAGCAACCGCATGAATGAGCATGCCTATCAGAAAAAGACTTCCCTCGATAAAGACCTCAAGAAAATCATCCGCCTGGAGCGGGCCACCCTGGAAACCGGCCAGCAGATGGTCAAGATCGGGCTTGGCGTTCTATTCCTGGTCATCGTCTGGATCTTCGCCTCCCTGCAAGCCGGCGACTTTGACAATTCCGCCTACATCGTCGCCGCCGGCATTATCGGCGGTTACATGGCCCTTAACATTGGTGCCAATGATGTCGCCAACAACGTCGGCCCGGCGGTCGGATCAAAGGCCCTGACCCTTGTCGGCGCGCTGGTCATCGCCGCGGTGTTTGAATCCGCCGGCGCCATCCTGGCCGGCGGCGACGTCATCAAGACCATTAAAAAAGGCATCATCGACCCGACCCTGATGCCGAGCGATCAAATCTTCATCTGGACGATGATGGCGGCCCTTCTGGCCGCCGCCTTGTGGCTCAATCTGGCGACCTATATCGGGGCGCCGGTATCGACCACCCATTCCATCGTCGGCGGTGTCATGGGGGCCGGAATCGCGGCGACCGGGTTTGGCGCCGTCAACTGGCCGACCATGGGCAAGATCGCCGCCAGCTGGGTCATCTCGCCGCTTATGGGCGGCATTATTGCGGCCCTGTTTTTGGCGTTCCTGAAATTCGCGGTGTTGGACCAGCAAGACAAGATCGCCGCCGCCCGGCGCTGGGTGCCGGTGGTGGTGGCCATAATGGGGATCGGCGTTCTCGGCCTATCTGGTCATGAAGGGCCTGGGGAAAATCGTCAAGGTCGACGCCACCACCATTATGTTCATCGCCGCAGGCGCATACGTCGCCGTCTATTTTATGGTCAAGATATACATCGACAAAAAAGCCGCCCTGATGGAGAACCGCAAGAAGTCGGTTTACCAGCTGTTCGTGATTCCGCTGATCTGTTCCGCCGCCCTGTTGTCCTTCGCCCATGGTGCCAACGATGTCGCCAATGCGGTCGGCCCCCTGGCGGCCATCGTCAGCGCCGCCGAAGGCGGCGGCATCGCGTCCAAGGTCGGCATCCCCATCTGGGTGATGATTATCGGGGCCGCCGGTATCTCGGCCGGGCTGGTGCTGTTCGGGCCCAAGCTGATTCGCACGGTCGGCGAGAAGATCACCAAGCTCAACCCCTTGCGCGCCTTCTGCGTGGCGCTGGCCGCCGCCATCACGGTGATCATCGCGTCCTTCATGGGGCTGCCGGTGTCGTCGACCCATATTGCGGTGGGCGGGGTGTTCGGCGTTGGTCTCTACCGGAAGTTTATCTCCAACCGCAAGCAGCGACTCAAACTTGGTGCCATCAAACCCAGCGCCATCGCCGGAGCGGCGGCGACAGCCGACGAGATGCTGATGGAGCCGGGTGCCAAGAAGTTGAAAAAATCGGCCAAACGCAAACTGGTGCGCCGTCAGCACATCATGACCATCGCCGCGGCGTGGGTGATCACGGTGCCGGCCGCCGCCCTGTTGGCCGCCGCGCTCTTTCATGCCTTGAAAAGCGTCGCCTCTTAAACCCACTCTCTCCACCGCGCCTTAGCCGTCGACGAATTCGGTGAAGGCGCGCTGGTGGGCTTTTAGGGACGCTTCGCCGAAGCAGCAGAAGATGACCCGTTTTAAGCGGTCGTCGCCGTCCAGAAACTGCTTCACCGTGGATACGGCAATTTGCGCCGCCCGGTCGGCGGGGAAGCCGAAGATGCCCGTCGAAATGGCCGGGAAGGCAATGGTGGTGAGGTTGTTGCCGACGGCAAGCCCCAGCGCCCGGCGGTAACATTGGGCCAGCAGTTTGTCCTCGCCGGCCTCGCCGCCGTGCCAGACCGGGCCGACCGCGTGAATGACGTAGGGGGCCTTCAGGTTATAGCCGTTGGTGAAGCGGGCCTCGCCGGTGGCGCAGCCGCCGGGAATTTGCGCGCATTCGGCGGCCAGGCCGGGCCCGGCGGCATCATGGATGGCGCCGCAAACACCGCCGCCCGGGCTCAGTTGTTCATTGGCGGCATTGACGATGACGCCCACATCAAGGGCGGTGATATCACCTTCAAAGATTTCCATGCGCCCGGGTGCAAAGGTCATTGGCGTTCGGCTTTCGGGTCATCGACGATGGCGTGGGCGGCGCCGTGCAGGGCATCGAGCCGGGAGGCGTAACAGCGCCCTTCGTTCAGGGAATCCAGGACGCCAAAGCGGCGCAGCATTTTTTCCACCGGTTCGCGCAGGCCCGCCACGTAGACGCGCAGGCCTTGCTTGCCTGCCTTGACGATAATGTCTTCCAGGGCCAGTGCCGCACTGGTGTCCAGATACGTGACGTCGGCCATATCGAGAATCAGCACCTTGTGATGGTCGCCGGGCGCGACCCGGTGGGCCAGGCCCTTGGCGGCGCCGAAGCTGACCGGGCCGGAAAAATGATAGAGCAGCACGGCATCCTCTATGGCCGCCAGGGCGGCTTCTTCTTCCGCCGTCATGGGAATTTCGCCGAGGCTGCCGTCGGAAGCCCGAATAGAATTTAATTGCAGGTCAGACATGCGCTTGACGAACAGCAAGCTGGCGGCGATCACCCCGACGGTGACGGCCATAATCAGATCGACGAACACGGTCAGCCCCAAAACCAGCAGCATCAGCACCACACCGGCGCGCGGCGCACCGGACGCCCGGCGCAGGTAGGCCCAGTCGATAATGTCGAAGCCAACCTTGAACAGAATACCGGCCAACACCGCATGGGGAATATGTGTCGCAATGCTGCCGGCACCCAGCACCATGGCCAGCAAGACCAGTGCATGGAGCACGCCGGATATGGGGGTGGTGCCGCCGGCGCGGACGTTGACGACGGTGCGCATGGTAGCACCGGCGCCGGGAATGGCCCCGAACAAGCCGGCGATGACGTTGCCGATGCCCTGACCGATCAGTTCCCGGTCGGAATTATGGTGGGTGTTGGTGACCGAGTCGGCAATTAACGACGTCAACAGACTGTCGATGGAGCCGAGCAGCGCCAGAATCAGTGCCGAGCCGAGCATATCGGGCAGGGCCACCAGCGAGAATGTCGGCAGTTGCGGGTCGGGCAGGCCGGTCGGAATGTCGCCCAATACCGGCACCCCCGGAAACACCGTGGCGGCCACGGCGGTGCCGACCATGAGCGCGATCAACGGCGCCGGGATTAAGGCATTAATGGATTTCGGCGTCAGGTAGACAATGGCCAGGGCCCCCAGGCCGATCCCCGTCGCCTGTACGTCGAGGCCGCGCACAATATCGGGCAAGGCCATCAAGGTACCGACGGTGCCGCCCCCCGGCGCCACTTGCCCGAGCAGCGGGGCGATTTGCAGGATAATAATGATGCAGCCGATGCCGCTCATGAATCCGGAAATCACCGTGAACGGCACCAGCCGTATATAGTTGCCGAGACGAAAGGCGCCGAAAGCGATCTGCAGCAGCCCGCCCATCATAACCACGGTAAAGGCCATGGCCGGTTCATGGGCGTAACGGGTCACGATCACCGCCATGACAACGGTCATGGGGCCGGTGGGGCCGGAAATCTGTGCCCCCGTGCCGCCAAACACGGCGGCGAAAAAACCCACCAGGATCGCGCCCCACAGGCCCGCCATAGGCCCGGCGCCCGACGCCACGCCGAACGCCAGCGCCAGCGGCAGGGCGACAACGGCCGCCGTCAGGCCGCCGGTAATATCACCGCGAATGTTATTGAAACGCAGGCCATGAATGAGGTTCATGGCCGCATATCCTAAAGCTTGCCGCCGGCCCGCTCAATGCCCTGGCGGATCAGTTCCATGGCTTCTTCGGCCTCGCCCCAACCTTCGACCTTGGCCCATTTGCCCTTTTCCAGGTCTTTGTAGTGGGTGAAGAAGTGCTCGATCTGTCCCAGTTGCACCGGGCGCAGGTCGCGGTATGAGCCGACGTTGCTGTAATAGGGGTGCAATTTATCGACCGGCACGCAGAGAATTTTTTCATCAATGCCGCTTTCGTCTTCCATCATCAGCACCCCGATGGGGCGGGACCGGATGACACAACCCGGCGACACCGGAATCTGGCCAAGCACGGCGGCATCGACCGCGTCGCCGTCTTCGGACAGGGTGTGCGGGATAAAGCCGTAGTTGCTCGGGTAATACATGGCCGTGTGCAGGAAGCGATCGACGAACATGGCGCCGGATGCCTTGTCCATCTCGTACTTGACCGGGGTGCCGCCAAGCGGGATCTCGATGATGACGTTGACGTCGTAGGGCGGGTTCTCGCCGATGGGGATTTTGTTAATATCCATAAAACTATCATGTCCTAACGTGCGTTTATGGCCTGGGGCCATTCCTAATGTATACTCGGGCGAGGCTTTATAATCACCCCTCATGTTGCACCGCAACCGGAATATACAAATCCCGCCATGCAGATCCCGCCCGAAAGTGTCCTTGTTTATGTCGGCCTCGACCGTGTCGGCGACGGCTTGCTGAAACTGCCGTTCGTGCGTGGCCTGCGGACAGCCTTCCCGGGCGCCCACATTACCTGGGTCGCGGGCAAGGAAACCAGCGTCTATGCCGATGTGCTGGCCGGGCTTGTCGAAGGTAAGCTGGACGAAGTTATCGAGAACGCCGGCATCGGCCTGCACCCATCGGAATTGCTGAAAAGGCCTTTGGCCGGGCGGCGGTTCGATCTGATCATCGATACCCAGCGCATCTTGTGGGCGTCGCTGTCGCTGTGGCGGATTGGCCACCGGGCCTTTATTTCCCCGGCCGGGCGCTTTCTTCTGTCATCGAGGCGCCCGCCCCGGGGCTACAAATTCCCCAAATCCATGCAGCGCCAGCTGCTCGACCTGCTAGAGCTGGCCAGCGGCCAGGCCTTCCCGACGCCCCTTGGCCTGGATCTGGATATCCCGGCCCCCTACCGGGCCGAGGCACGGACCCGGCTTCCAGAGAACAAACAATACGTTGGTTTCGCCCCCGGTTCCGGCGGCAAGCCAAAATGCTGGGATTTGGAAAACTTCATCTCCCTGGCGCAAGAACAGGCGGCCCGGGGCCGGACCCCGGTTTTCTTCCTCGGCCCCCAGGAGCCCGAGTGGCAGGCCCCCATAAGCGCCGCCGTGCCCGCAGCGTTGTTTCCCTTGCAAATGGAAAACTACGGCTTCGATCCGCTGTTCACCATCGCTCTGGCCGAGCGCCTGGCCGCCAGTGTGTCCAACGATTCCGGTGTCGGCCACATGCTGGCGATAAGCGGCCGGCCGCTGGTCTCGCTGTTCGGTCCGACGGTGCCGGAAAAGTTCATGCCCATGGGCGACAAGCTGACCATCATCGAGGCCAAAACCTTCGGCGGACGGGAAATGAATTTGATTCCACTGGACACGGTGGCGGCGGCGCTTATGTCGGCTCTTCCACCGGCTGGCGCCTCATCAGCCAAAGCAGAATGACCAAGCCGGGCACGGCGGCGAATGTCGTCACCACAAAATAGCTGACCCAGTCCATATGGTCGGCCAGCCAGCCGCCACCGGACGCGAAAATGGTGCGCGCGAAAGCCATCATCGACGACAGCAGCGCGAACTGGGTCGCCGTATAGGCGACGTTGCAAAGGCTGGACAAGTACGCGACGAAGGCCGTCGTCGCCATGCCGGCGGTCAGGTTTTCGATGGATATCGTGACCGCCAGCATGGGCAGGGAATAGCCGACCATGGCCTGGGCCGCGAACGCCAGGTTGGCAACGCACTGCAAGACGCCCGCATAGAGCAGTGCCTTCATGATGCCATAGCGGGCGACCAGGACGCCGCCGGCAAAACCGCCCAGCAGAGTCATGGCAAAGCCGTAACCTTTCGAAACGGCGGCGATTTCCGATTTCGAAAACCCCATATCCAGATAAAACGGGTTGGCCATGACGCCGAGCAGCGCCTCGCCGTATTTATAAAGCGCCACGAACAGCAGAATCATCAGCCAGTTCTGGCGCCCCATGAATTCCGTGAACGGGCTGATCACCGCGTCGTTGATGCGCGCCCACAGCCCGCCGCCGACGGTTGCCTTTGGCAAGGCCCGCCCCGGCTCGGGGTTGACCAGCACGGTGATCACGCCGACCGCCATCAGCCCCGCCATGGCCACATAAGCCCAATACCAGCCGAATCCGTCGGCAATAAAAAGCGCCCCGGCGCCGGCCACCAACATGGCGATCCGGTAGCCGAAAACGTAATTGGCGGAACCGGCGCCCAGTTGTTCTTCCGGCAAGGATTCAATTCGGTAGGCGTCGATGGCGATGTCCTGGGTCGCCGATGCGAATGCCAGCAACACCGCCCATAACGCCGTCCACCACAAATCCGTGGCCGGGTCGGTGCCGCCAAGGCCGATCATGGTAATCGCGATCAAGGCTTGCGACAGCACCAGCCAGCTGCGGCGCTGGCCGAGCAGCCGGGTCAACCCCGGTAGCGGCATCTTGTCGACCAGCGGCGCCCACAGGAATTTCAACGCATAGGCCGTTGACGCCCAACTGAACAGGCCGATCATGGTCAGCGAAACACCCGACTCTTTAAGCCATGCCGACAGGGTCGAATAGACCAGCAGTAGCGGCAGGCCGCTGGAAAATCCAAGCAGCAGGATGACGAAGACCCGGCGTTCCAGATAAACTTTCGAGGCCGCGATCCAGGTTTTCAAATGATCAGCCCCGTTTTTCGAGAATGGCGTAAAAATCGCTCATGGAGTCACTTCCAGCAACTGTTCAATCTCGGCCCATACCTTGTTGACCTCGACGGCGGCGACACAGGGAAACACCTGGAATTTATTTTCCCGTTTCGGACAGTTCCAGAAACAGTGATAACACGCCATCTCTTTGTAAACGAAGCGGGCATGGGCCGGACGCACGGATTCAGGATACGGCACGAAACAGCCGAAGTGGCCGCCGCCGACAATCACCAGCGTCGGCGTGCCGAGCGCGATGGCAAGGTGCGCCGGACCGGTATCGTTACTGACCACAAGCGCCGCATGATTCATGATGTCGAGCAATTCAGGCAGCGATGTCCGCCCGATCAGGTCGATGATGCCGGTGTCGTTGGTGTCAATAACGCCGGGTCGCTCGGCGCGGCCGCCAACAAAAACAACGCGCAAGCCCCGAGTCCTGAACCGCCGGGCAATTTCATTATATTTGCTCAGCGGCCAACGCCGGCCGTATTCGTTGGAGCCGGGATTAATCACCGCATATGCCGGCCCGGCCTGCAATCGGTCGGCCGGGGGGGCGTCATCACGCCAGTTGATGTGCGGCGCCTCGGGAATAATTTCCCGGCCCGCCAGTTGCGACAAAAAACTGTAATGACGCTCAATTTCGTGGGTTGGATAATCGCCGGTATCAATGACCTGGTCCGTCTGCGACAGGTAATAAAGAAATTCCTGACGGTTGCGCTCACCGATATACGGCAACGACGAAATGATTCGGGGGGCGGCGCTCACCCACACCAGGCTGTCGGCCATCATAGCCCGGCGCAGGTAAGAATCGCAGATCGTCACCGCCGGGTTCAGGCCGCGAACCATCCGCGATATCCGGAAACGGTAAAGCGGTCGTTTGGCGAAGGCGTGTTCGTTAATGGTAATGACCCGGTAGCCTTGGAACACCTCGCCGGCGATGGAGTCCCAACTTTCGCAGCCGAGTACCGTGATCTTGGATTGTTCGACGCCCAGCGCCTGTGCGTAATGATCCAGGCAGGTGCGGAACAGCACCATATCGCCGATGCCGTCCATGCGCACCACCAGCACGCCGCTCGGGGCCTTGAAGACCGGAAAGTGCCGGGCGATCATGTCAAGGGCGCGAAACAGCCACCAGCGCCGCCGCATGCCCGCCGGAAACGTCCGCCAGAACCAGTTGCTGACAAAGCGGTGGCCGGAAACGATGGGGCCGGAATCTTGAATATTGCTCATGGATTCTTTTTTAAGGCCCCGGCGCCCCAGACGCCAGCGTCAAGAAGCTAGCCGCGCGCCTCGCGGCCTCTTTCCTCGCGTTTACGTACGTTCGGGTCAAGGTGGCGTTTGCGCAGGCGCACACTTTCCGGCGTTACCTCGACCAGCTCGTCATTCTCGATATAGGCGACGGCCTCTTCCAGATTCATCGAGCGCGGCGTCGTCAGGCGCACCGCTTCGTCGGTGCCCGATGCCCGGATATTGGTCAACTGCTTGCCCTTCATGGGATTGACAATGAGGTCGCCGGACTTGGCATGCTCGCCGATAATCATGCCCTCATAGACGGAAACGCCGGCGCCCATAAACAACGAGCCGCGACCTTCCAGATTGGCCAGCGCATAGGCCACGGTCTTGCCACTGGCAATGGAAATCAACACCCCGTTGCGGCGCCCCTTGATATCGCCGGCGTACGGGCCGTATTCATGGAACACCCGGCTCATGACGCCGGTGCCACGGGTTTCGGTCAGGAACTCGCCGTGATAGCCAATCAGGCCACGGGCCGGAACGATGAAGCCTAAGCGCACCTTGCCGCCGCCGGACGGATTCATTTCCGTCATCTTGCCTTTGCGGATGCTGATCGCCTCGACCACCAAGCCGGAAAATTCCTCGTCCACGTCGACCTGCACTTCTTCGTAGGGCTCCAGCTGTTTGCCGGTCTCCGGGTCTTCGCGGAACAGCACCCGCGGCCTGGAAATCGAAAGCTCGAAACCTTCGCGGCGCATTTGTTCGATCAGCACGCCCAGTTGCAACTCGCCGCGGCCCGCCACTTCGAAGGCATCGGTGGTGTCGGAAACGGAAACGCGGATAGCGACGTTGCCTTCGCCTTCGGCCATCAATCGGTCACGAATCATACGGCTGGTCACCTTGCTGCCTTCCTTGCCGGCCATGGGCGATGAATTAATGGCGAAGGTCATGGCCAGGGTCGGCGGATCGACCGGCTGGGCTTCCAGCGGTTCAGTTACTTCGGTGCTGCACAGCGTATTGGCGACAGTCGCCTTGGGCAGACCGGCGATGGCGACAAGATCGCCCGATGATGCGCTGTCCACGGGGACCCGGCGAATGTCGCGGAAGGCCAGCAGCTTGCTGACCCGGCCGTGCTCAACCACCTTGCCATCGGCATCCAGCACATGGATGGCGTCGCCGGCAGATACCGTGCCGGTTTCGATGCGCCCGGTCAGGATACGGCCCAGATAGGGGTCCGCCTCCAGAGTCGTCACCAACATGGAAAACGGCTTGTCCGGTTGCGTCTTTGGTGGCGGAACATGGGACAGAATTTGATCGAAGATAACGCCCATGCCTTCGTGTTCGCCGTCCGGCTCGGTGGCCGCCCAGCCTTCCTTGGCCGATGCGAAGATGGTTGGAAAATCGAGTTGTTCGTCGTTGGCTTCCAGCGCCGTGAACAGATCGAAGACTTCGTCCTGCACTTCGTAGGGGCGGCCATCGGGACGATCGACCTTGTTGACGACGACGACGGGCTTAAGGCCCAGCTTCAGCGCCTTGGCGGTGACGAACTTGGTCTGCGGCATCGGCCCTTCGGCGGCGTCGACCAGCAACAGTACCCCATCGACCATGCTCAAAATACGTTCAACCTCGCCGCCAAAATCGGCGTGACCCGGTGTATCGACGATGTTGATGCGCACGCCCTTCCATTCGACCGAGGTACACTTGGCCAAAATCGTGATGCCGCGTTCACGTTCCAGGTCGCCTGAATCCATGGCCCGTTCGGCAACTTTCTGGTTGTCGCGGAAGGCGCCGGATTGTTGCATCAGGGTATCGACCAGGGTCGTCTTGCCGTGATCGACGTGGGCGATGATCGCAATATTTCTTAATTCCATTATTTTAGTTTTTCCTCAACGAGGTCCTTTAAAGAAACGTCAGGCCGTGCGCCGACGTGTGAAATAACTTCGGCCGCCGCGATGCCGGCGATACGCCCGCACACATCGAGCGGCTGACCGATGGCCAGGCCGTGCAGGAAACCGGCGGCATAGGCATCCCCGGCACCGGTTGAATCGGCGATATGCACCGCATCCTCGGCATCGATAATGTGAATGTCGTTGCCGCTGATAATCACCGAGCCTTTTTCGCTGCGGGTCAGGGCGGCAATCTTGCAGTGTGCCCGTACGGCTTGCAGGGCATCGTCGAACTGGTCGACCTGATAGAGCGACATGATTTCTTCTTCGTTGGCGAACAACAGGTCGACGTGATTTTCGACAAGGTCGCAAAAGTCAGCCCGGTGGCGGTCGACGCAGAACGGATCGGACAGGGACAGGGACACCATGCGTCCGGCTTCGGCGGCGATTTTGGCGGCCTTGCGAAACGCCTGCTTGGCGTTGTCGGGATCCCAAAGATAGCCTTCAAGATAAGTCACCGCAGATGCCGCAACCATGTCGCCGTCAATATCATCGGGGCCAAGATCAACACAGGCCCCCAAATACGTCTGCATGGTGCGTTGGGCGTCGGGGGTCACATGGATCATGCAGCGCGCCGTCGAGGCACCATCGGGCGCGGAATCGGCGGCGGTTTCAAAAGCGATGCCCAGCGCCGTGATGTCGTGGCGGAAGACCTGGCCGAGCTGGTCGTCCTTGACCTTGCCGATGAAAGCGCCGCGCGAGCCCAGGGACGCCACGCCGGCGATGGTGTTGGCGGCCGAGCCACCGGAACATTCGATGGCCGGGCCCATCTTGTCATAAACGGCCTCGGCGGTGGCTTCATCGATCAGGCTCATGGTGCCCTTGACCAGGCCATGGCTGTTGAGGAACTCATCGTCGGCATGGGCCAGAACGTCGACAATGGCGTTGCCGATGCCGAGCACATCAAAACGAATGTCTGTCATTTCAAGAGTCTCCGGAAGCCAGCGTTTCAGGGGTCGGGGCCTAAGCGCGCGCAGTATAGTCAGCAAATGCCCGGAAGCAAGGGGCAAGGCTGCCCTTGCCCATCGCCGTCGTTCCCGGCTAAATACCCCCCGTATTGTGTTGTTGATCCCTTATAGGAGCCGCCGCCCGTGATTAAAGCCTTCGTCAAGGCCTGTGCCCAGGTTTCCGATCCGGCGGCCCGGCGGGTGGTGTTGCTGTCCATCGGCGCCGCCGTCATGGTTTTCATTTTGTTGTGGGTGGCGATCGGGTTCTTGCTGACCTCCACATCGCTGTTTGCCCTTGGCTGGCTGGAAACCGCCATCGACCTGCTCGGCGGCCTTGCCACCGGGGTACTGACGTGGCTGCTGTTCCCGGCGGTGATCACCACGGTGATCGGGCTGTTCCTGGAAGACATCGCCGCCATCGTCGAGGCCCGCCATTATCCGGACCTAAGCCCCGCCATAGCGGCGCCGATAATGGATACCGTCCTGACCACCTTGAAATTCTTAGGGGTGCTGATTGCCGTTAACCTGATGGTTCTGCCTTTTCTGCTAACCGGGCCACTTTTCCCTTTTGTCTTCTACGCCGCGAACGGCTATCTTCTGAGCAGGGAGTATTTCGAGCTGGTGGCGCTGAGAAGGCTGGGCGCGGCCGAGGCCCGGACCCTGCGTAAGGCCCATCAGATGACGCTGTTCATATCTGGTGTCGTGATCGCCCTGATGCTGACGGTTCCGGTGGTTAACCTGCTGGCGCCGATTATCGCCACGGCAATGATGGTACATTTGTTCGAAGGCTGGCGCGCCAGCACCTGAGGGATAATCAACCATGTTTCGACGGTCTGACAAAAACGGAGACGGCACGGCGGGCGACGCGCCCGGTGGGCTGACCCCCCCGTTGAAGCCGTTTTCGGCGAAAGGCAGCCACGGAACCGGGCGCGGACCTTCCAGGGCCGGGCTGATCGGTGAGAGTCTGGCCCGGCGTACGGTCGATGTGCCGCAAACGCCAAATCGCGGCGACCGCCCCCGCATCGGCGGCATCGGCGGCATCGACAGCCGGCGCCTGATGGTCGGCCGCGAGATCAGCCTGTCCGGCGAGATCACCTCTTGCGAACACCTGACCGTGGAAGGCCGGGTCGAGGCGACGCTAACCGATGCGCGCACCCTTGACGTCGCGCCAACCGGCCTGTTCCGGGGCCGGGCCAGCGTTGACGAGGCCGATATCCGGGGGCGTTTCGAAGGCGAATTGATCGCCCGCGCGCGCCTGACGGTGCGCGCCGGGGCCCGGCTTACCGGCACCATCCGCTATACCATCATCACCATCGAGCCGGGCGGCGAGGTTTCCGGCGACATGCGGATGCTGGCGCCCGGTGAAATCCATTCTGACGACATTTAGGCTTTTTTTGGCCATTTCGGCCGTGGCGCTGGGTCTGTCGGCGTGCGCGCCGGTCAGGCCGCAGCCCGAGTCCCCCTCTGAAACCAAGGCGGCACCGGAAACCCTGCCGGCGCCTGAAACCCTGCCGGCGCCTGAAATCAAAGCCGCCGCGACGCCCCCGGCCCTGACCGCCGCCGACTTGAGCGGGCTATCGGAAAGCGCCGTGGTCGCCCGCATGGGCGCGCCCGATTTTCGCCGTTTCGATACGCCGGCCCAATACTGGCGCTACCGCCAGGGCGATTGTGTGCTTGGCGTGTTCCTTTACGACGGTGTCGGCGGCGTCACCGTCAGCCACCTTGAAGCCTTTGACGCCGACGGCGCGTCCCGGCCCGTCGATGATTGCCTGTCTGGTTTTTAAAGAGTCGTCTTGCCCTTGAAGGCGCAAACATCGGCGACCACGCAGGCCAGGCAATCTGGCTTGCGCGCCTTACACCGATAGCGGCCGTGCAGAATCAACCAGTGATGGGCGTGCGGCTTCCATTTCGCCGGCGTCACCCGCTCCAGCTTCTTCTCGACGTCCAGCGGCGTCTTGCCCGGGGCCAGGCCGGTTCGATTGGAAATTCGGAAGACGTGGGTATCGACGGCGATGGTCGGCACACCAAAGGCGATGTTGAGAACCACGTTGGCCGTCTTGCGACCGACGCCGGGCAGGGCCTCCAGGGCGTCGCGGGTTTCGGGCACCCGCCCGCCGTGCTCATCGAGCAGGATCTGGCTGAGGCGGATGACATTTTTGGCCTTGGTGTTGTAAAGGCCGATCGACTTTATGAAATTCTTGAGTCCGGCCTCGCCCAGCTTGACCATGGCGGCCGGGGTTTTGACCTTTTTGAACAACGGCCCGGTCGCCTTGTTGACGCCAACATCGGTTGCCTGGGCCGACAGCACGACGGCGACCAGCAAGGTATACGAATTAATCCAGTCAAGTTCGCCTTTCGGCTCCGGCATTTCGGCGGCCAGAAGGCTATAAAACTTTTCGATGTGGTCTTTTTTCATGGGCCGTTTATTTGAGCCCGAGCACATCGCGCATGGAATAAAGCCCCGGCTTCCGGCCCAGGGTCCAGCTTGCGGCGCGCACCGCACCGACGGCGAAAATCTGCCGCGTGCCGGCCTTGTGGGTGATCTCCAGGCGCTCTCCTTCGCCGGCAAAAATAACCGTGTGCTCGCCGGCCACGTCGCCACCGCGCAAGCTGGCAAAGCCGATGTCGCCGGGCTTGCGGGCGCCGGTGTGCCCGTCGCGGGCGCGCGCCGAAACCTCGCCCAATTTCACGCCGCGACCGAAAGCGGCAGCATCCCCAAGCGCCAGCGCCGTCCCCGATGGGGCATCGACTTTGTGGCGGTGATGCATTTCGACGATTTCGATATCCATGTCATCGCCCAAAATTGCCGCCGCCTGTTCGGTCATGCCGAGCATAAGGTTGACGCCGACGGAATAATTGGCGGCCTGAACAATGGCGACCCTGGATGCGGCCAAGGCAATCACCTTCTGGTCACTGGCCGATAGTCCGGTGGTGCCGATGACCATGGCGGTGTCGTTGGCGCTCGCCAGTTCGGCGTTGCTGCGGGTCGCTTCGGGAATTGTAAAATCGATGATGACATCGGCGGCGGCGATCAGGGCTTCGGCGTCCGGGGTCACGATAACGCCGGTTTCCGGCTTGCCGACAAGGGATCCCAAATCCGCGCCCAGGTGTTCGCTCTGCCCATGTTCGGTGCCGCCGACCAGGCTGGCACCTTCGAAGGCCAGCACTTCATTAATCAGCATGCGGCCCATACGCCCGGCACATCCGACAATTCCGATCTTCATTTTCGCTGTTCCCTCAATATCCGACTTCAATTTTTATAGCATGAAAATCGGCTTTTGTTGTCCCTCTGTTTTAGTGTTTAAGCCCCCTCAAGCGCCGGGCGGGGTCTCCGACCCCCTTGGCTTTTTGGGCCTCTGGAAGCCAAAACAAGATTGGTGACAGGAGCCCAGCTTGGATAAACCGGGTTCCTGCCGACATATTAAACTTGGCTTCCAGAGGCCCAAGAGCCAAGAGAGCGACAGCGAGCGCCCGGCAGGGACACAAAAAGACTCTTACTCTTTTAAATCTTCCCACAGGTCCTTGACCTTGTCGAAGAAGCTGTGTGCTTCGGGGCTGTGTTTTTCGTGGCTGCCTTCGCCTTCGAATTCCTTGAGCAATTCTTTTTGCCGCTTGGTCAGGTGGACCGGCGTTTCGACGGCAACCTGGGCGAACATATCGCCCCGGGCTTTCGAGCGCAGGATGTTCATGCCCTTGCCCTTGAGCCGGAACTGCTGGCCGGTCTGGGTTCCCGCCGGAACGGTGATGCGCGCCATTTTGCCTTCGACGGTCGGCACTTCGATGGCGCCGCCAAGGGACGCCGTGGTCATGGGGATTGGCACCCGGCAATGAATGTTGGCGCCGTCGCGCTGGAACAGGCGGTGCGGGCTGACAGAAAGGAATATGTAGAGATCGCCGGCCGGGGCGCCGCGCATGCCGGCCTCGCCTTCCGAGCCGAGGCGGATACGGGTGCCGTCTTCGACGCCGGCCGGAATGGTTACCGACAGGGTTTTTTCCTTGTGCTGGCGGCCCTGTCCGCCGCAGGCCCGGCACGGCTCCTTGATCACCTGTCCGGTGCCCTGGCAACTGGGGCAGGTGCGCTCGACCGTAAAGAACCCTTGCTGGCTGCGGACCCGGCCGTGACCGCCGCAGGTGACGCAGCCGACCGGGCCGGAGCCGCTGGCCGCGCCGCTGCCTTTACAGCCATCGCAGGTGACAGAGGTCGGCACCCGGATATTGGTCTTCTTTCCCTCGAAGGCCTCTTCCAGGGTAATTTCCATGTTGTAGCGCAGATCCGATCCACGCCCAGGGCTGGCCCCGCCGCCGCGCCCGCCGCCGCCAAAATCGCCAAACATTTCGTCGAATATATCGGCGAAGCCGCCGCCGCCGAAGCCGCCACCACCACCGCCGCCGGGGCCGCCCTGCTCAAAGGCGGCATGGCCAAATCGGTCGTAGGCGGCGCGCTTTTCGTCGTCCTTCAGGACTTCGTAGGCTTCCGTTGCTTCCTTGAATTTATGTTCGGATTTTGAATCATCGGGATTGCGGTCGGGATGATGCTGCATGGCCAGTTTGCGATAGGCCTTTTTAATGGCATCCATATCGGCATCCCGGTCAACGCCGAGTGTTTGGTAGTAGTCCTCTTTGGACATCCCTAGAAATCTCGCCCCCGTTTACGGTGCCTTGAATAAAACCGCCCCGGCGCGCCTTATGAGAGACCCGCCGGGGAAATTTTTACAATTCATACATGACAACAAGTGCGCCTTTTATTTGGCGTCCTTTTTGTTGCTGTCGTCCCCGCCGTTGTCGGCGTCTGATTTATCGGCGTCCGGGTTAACTTCCTCGAACTCGGCATCGACCACACTGCCGTCGTCCGGGCCCTTCTCGCCATCGGCGGTATCCCCGCCGGCCTCTTCTGCCGGCGCGGCCTCTTCCTGGCTTGCCTTGTACATGGCTTCGCCGAGCTTCATGGATGCCTGGCTCAGGGTTTCGGTCTTGGCACTGATGTCTTCGCCATCTTCGCCTTCAAGGGCTGTTTTCAAGGCCGCGATGGCGTCCTCGATGCCCTTCTTGTCTTCATCAGAAACCTTGTCGCCATGTTCTTTAAGGTTTTTCTCGGCGCTATGCAGCAAGCCGTCGGCGTGGTTGCGGGCCTCGACCGTTTCCTTGCGCTTCTTGTCTTCATCGGCGTGGCTTTCCGCATCGCTGACCATGTTTTCAATGTCGGCGTCGCTGAGGCCGCCGGAAGCCTGGATGCGGATTTGCTGTTCCTTGCCGGTCGCCTTGTCCTTGGCCGACACATTGACGATGCCGTTGGCATCAATGTCGAAGGTGACCTCGATCTGCGGAATGCCGCGCGCCGACGGTGGAATGCCGACCAGATCAAACTGGCCCAGCAACTTGTTGTCGGCGGCCATTTCCCGCTCGCCCTGGAAGACACGAATGGTCACCGCCGTCTGGCTGTCTTCGGCGGTCGAGAACACCTGGGACTTGCGCGTCGGGATTGTCGTGTTGCGGTCGATCAGGCGGGTAAATACGCCGCCAAGGGTTTCGATGCCAAGGCTCAACGGCGTTACGTCGAGCAGCAGCACATCCTTGACGTCGCCCTGCAGGACGCCGCCCTGAATGGCGGCACCAAGGGCGACAACTTCGTCCGGGTTGACGCCCTTGTGCGGTTCGCGGCCAAAAAAGTTCTTCACGGTTTCGATGGTCTTGGGCATGCGGGTCATGCCGCCGACCAGAATAACCTCGTCGATATCGCCGGCGGTCAGGCCGGCATCTTTCAGCGCCTTCTTGCACGGATCGATGGTGCGTTCTATCAGGTCGCCGACCAACGCTTCCAGCTTGGCCCGCGTCAATTTAATATTAAGGTGCTTCGGCCCGGTTGCATCGGCGGTGATGAACGGCAGATTGATTTCTGTCTGCTGGGTGGACGACAGCTCGATCTTGGCCTTTTCGCCTTCTTCTTTCAGGCGTTGCAGGGCCAGCTTGTCCTGGCGCAGGTCGATGCCGTGTTCTTTTTTGAATTCATCGGCCAGATAATCGACGATGCGCGCATCAAAGTCTTCGCCGCCAAGGAACGTATCGCCGTTGGTGGATTTAACCTCGAACACGCCGTCGCCGATTTCAAGAATGGAAATATCGAAAGTACCACCGCCAAGATCGTAAACGGCGATGGTGCCCGACTGGGTTTTGTCGAGGCCATAGGCAAGGGCGGCGGCCGTCGGCTCGTTGATGATGCGCAGCACTTCAAGGCCGGCAATCTTGCCGGCGTCCTTGGTCGCCTGGCGCTGGGA
>JABMOQ010000073.1 GCA_013204045.1 Rhodospirillaceae bacterium
AGGCAGGGGCCGGCGCTGCTGCGGCCAAACCGGCCCCGGCGCATGCGCCCGCAGCCGTATCGGCGCCAGCCCCGGCGCCCGAACCGGCCCATGAAATGCCGGCCCCGCTGTTGCCCATCGTGCCCGAAGCGCCGCCTGCGATCTTATCGCCCGCCGTGCGCAAGCTGATCGACGACAACCATCTGGATGCTTCCGCCATTCCGGCTTCCGGCAAGGACGGCCGCCTGGTCAAGGCTGATGTGCTGACGTTCATGGAAGTCGCCGCCGCCCCCGCCGCGCCGACAGCCCCGGCCGCACCCGCCGCCGCCGCCCCGACAGGCGATCAATACCCGACCCGGCCCATCGGCCCCCGCGAAGAGCGGGTCAAGATGACGCGGCTGCGCAAGATGGTGGCGTCGCGCCTGAAAGAGGCCCAGAACAATGCCGCCATGCTGACCACCTTTAACGAGGTCGACATGACCGCGGTCATGGCATTGCGCGCCAAGTACAAGGAAATTTTCGAGAAAAAACACGGCGTCAAGGTTGGATTCATGTCGATCTTCGTCAAGGCCTGCGTCGTCGCCTTGCGGGAATTCCCGGCCATCAACGCCGAGATCAGCGGCGACGACATCATTTATAAAAACTATTACGACGTCGGTGTCGCCGTCGGCTCGCCCCAGGGTCTGGTGGTGCCGGTGATCCGGGATGCAGACTCCCTAAGCTTTGCCGGTATCGAGGCGACCATCTCCGATTACGGTCGCCGCGCCCGCGACGGCCGCCTGTCCATGGACGAAATGCAGGGCGGTACCTTCACCGTCACCAACGGCGGCATTTTTGGCTCACTTTTGTCGACGCCCATTCTCAACCCGCCGCAATCGGGTATTCTGGGCATGCACAAGATTCAGCAACGGCCCATGGTCCTGCCCGATGGCTCGATCGCCGCCCGGCCCATGATGTACGTGGCGCTGTCCTACGATCACCGTATCGTCGATGGCCGCGAAGCGGTGTCGTTCCTGGTTCGCGTCAAGGAATGTATCGAGGACCCGCAGCGCATCATGCTGGATACGTAAAATGGCTGATCCTTATGACCTGATCATCATCGGTGGCGGCCCCGGCGGATACGTTGCCGCCATTCGCGCCGCCCAACTGGGCCTGAAAGTCGCTTGCGTGGAAAAACGCGGATCCCTGGGCGGTACCTGCCTGAATGTGGGCTGCATTCCGTCCAAGGCGATGCTGCAATCGTCCCATCATTACGAATCGGCCGTCCACGAATTTGCCGCCCACGGGGTCAAGACCGGCAAGGTGGTGGTGGACCTGAAAACCATGGTGGGGCGCAAGGACAAGGTGGTCGAAGACCTGACCAAGGGCATCGAATTTCTGTTCAAGAAAAACAACATCGATTACATCATCGGCGCCGCAACCATCACCGCAGCGGGCACCGTCGAGGTCGCACCGCAGGCTGGCGACAGCCACGTGTTGACGACGCAAAGCATTATAATCGCCACCGGCTCCGACGTCGCCCCCTTGCCCGGCGTCACCATCGACGAGAAAAAGATTGTCAGCTCGACCGGCGCCCTGGCCCTGACCAAGGTGCCCCGTTCCATGATCGTCGTCGGCGGCGGCGTTATCGGTTTGGAATTGGGGTCCGTATGGCGGCGCCTGGGGGCAAGCGTCACGGTGGTCGAATACCTGGACGACATCCTGCCCGGCATGGACGCCGAGATCGTCAAGCAGATGACCCGGACCATGAAAAAACAGGGCATGAAATTCAAACTGAAATCGAAAGTCGCGAGCGCCACGACGTCGAAAGACGGCGTCATCTTGTCGGTCGAGCCCCGCGACGGCGGCGAGCCCGAAAAGATGAGCGCCGATGTGGTGCTGGTCGCCATCGGCAGGCGTCCCTATAGCGACGGCCTGGGCCTGGATGCGGTCGGCGTCGCCGTCGACAAACGCGGCTTCATTACCGTCGATCACAATTTCCAAACCAACGTGCCCGGCATCTTCGCCATCGGCGATGTCATCGGCGGTGCCATGCTGGCCCACAAAGCCGAAGAAGAAGGCGTCGCCATCGCCGAATTGCTGGCCGGGCAGTCGGGCCACGTTAATTACGACGTCATTCCGGGCGTCGTTTATACCCATCCCGAGGTCGCCACCTTGGGCAAAACCGAAGAACAACTGACCGCCGACGGAATCGCCTACTCTGTCGGCAAGTTCCCGTTTTCCGCCAATTCTCGTGCCCGCTGCAATGGCGACAGCGACGGATTCGTCAAGATTTTGGCGGATTCCGCCACCGACAGGGTGCTTGGCGTCCATATCATCGGCCCGGCCGCCGGCGATCTGATCCAAGAGGCTGTTTCCGTTATGGAATTTGGCGGCTCGGCCGAAGATATTGCACGCACCTGCCACGCCCACCCGGGACTTTCCGAATCCGTCAAGGAAGCGGCCCTTGCCGTTGCCGGACGGGCCATCCATATGTAGAGTATGGATGTAAAAAAATAAGCCCCGGCCAACAGGGGCAAACGGCGAAGGGTGGATGCAAATGTTTGAACTGCTTCCCCGGGGCAGCGACAAGGTCGTCGGTGTACACGCCATCGGAAAGTTAACCGACGACGACTATCAACTCCTGCTGCCGAAACTGGAAGAACGCATAGATAAATACGGACGCATCTGCGTCCTCGTCGATATGGAAGGGTTCGAAGGATGGACCCTGCATGCGGCGTGGGACGATTTTGCCTTCGGCATGACTCACTGGCATCACTTCGACAAGATCGCCCTGATCGGCGACGAAGGATGGGAAGAGATGGCCGCCAGACTGACCAACATGCTGATGCGCGGTGAAGTCCGTTTTTTCGACCTGGACCAACGAGAGGCGGCTTGGGACTGGATTCGCGGCTGATTAGACTTTACTAATCGGCCCATGTCCCGTGTCGCTTCACCGCTCGCGCTCAGTGTCGTCATGTGCCTTGCCGAAATTGCCGGCATGGCAGGCTTCGCCACGTTCGCAGGCCAGCTGCCGGTGTTCATGGACGCGTGGTCAATCTCCAATACCGAGGCCGGCTGGATCAACGGCATTTATTTCGCCGGATATATGCTGGCCGTGCCGGTGCTGGTCAGCCTGACCGACCGGGTGCCGCCGAAACGCATCTATATCCTGTCCATGGCGTTGTCGGGCCTCGCCAGTCTCGGCTTCGCGTTTTTAGCCGAAGGCTTCTGGACGGCGCTGCTGTTTCGCACCCTGGCCGGGATCGGCCTGGCGGGCACCTACATGCCGGGGCTGAAACTGCTCAGCGATTATGTGGAAGGGCCGCTGCAAAGCCGCGCCGTGGCTTTTTACACGGCAAGTTTCTCGATCGGGGCGGCGCTGTCGTTTTTTATGACCGGCGAAATCGCCGCCCTTTTTGATTGGCGCATGGCCTTCGCCATCGCCGCCGCCGGGCCGTTGCTGGCGCTGGTGCTGACCGCACCGCTGCTGCCCCGCGAGCATCCGGAAAATCACCAAAAGCCGGATACCCATTTACTGGATTTTAGGCCGGTCCTGAAATGTCGCCAGGCCATGGGCTATGTGCTCGCCTATGCGGCCCATAATTACGAGTTGTTCACCCTGCGCACGTGGGTCGTCGCCTACGTGGTTTTCGCCGCCGCCCTTAGGCCATCGGTTGAATCTTTTTACAGCGCTACCGTGCTGGCCACCGCGGTTACCCTGATGGGGGTGCCGGCGAGCATCCTGGGCAACGAATTTTCGGCGCGCTTTAACCGCAACAAGGTCATCACCCGGGTGATGCTGGCGTCGGGGGCGCTGGCCGTGATCATCGGATTTACCGGCGGTAACGTGCCCATGTGGTTGCTTGGCCTGCTTTTTCTTTTCTACGGCGTCACCGTGACCGCCGATTCCGCGTCGCTGACAGCCGGTGTCATCGCCGCTGCCCCCAAGGGCTATCGGGGCGCTACCATGGCTGTGCATGCAAGTATCGGATTCAGCGGGGCGTTCCTCGGGCCATTGGTGTTCGGTGTTGTTCTCGATGTGGCCGGGGCCCCGGCCAGCGGCGGCGAGTCGGTTTTACCATGGGCGGCAGCCTTCGCCATCACCGGGGCCGTCGTTGCCCTGGGCCCGGCCGCGTTAAAATGGGCCGCCAAAACAAACGGCGCGGACTCCTGAAAGTCCGCGCCGCATTTTTAATCTTCATGTAATCCGTCGGTGGTTACTGGGTTTTCTCCCAGACATCGCCGGCCGCCGCCATCAAGGCGGCTTTGATGGCGCCGGGGCTTTCCATGATGTTCATGAAGCTGTTGTCGCCCATCATCGACAGGTCCGGGAAGCTGATGGCAATACGGAAACGCGCCGACAGGGAATAGACCCGGTTGCCGGTGACCAGAATGTCATAGGGCAAATGGGCCGAAGAACGCACGTCCTTGAAATCGATTTCGTTCATCAGGTATGTATCGTCCTGCTGATCGCCGGTCCCTTTCGAGCCGTCCATGGCGACACCGAAAAGGGTTTCGTCCTTGCCCGGCAGGTCGATCCGGTAAACCTTGGTGATGCCGCTGATGCCTGCGGCCAGACCCTTTTCAACCCCGGCGACCGCGTCTGCATAGGTTTTGTAGCGGGACAGGTAATGGGGGTCGGTGAAATATTCCATGCCGAACATGTAGTGGTAATCGCGCAAGCTACTGTCGGATTTGCCGTTTTCCATGCCGTATTCCTCGATCTTGCCGAGGGCTTTTTCGAGGGCATCGGCGGCGAAGCCAAGATCGCCTTCCATGCGATAGGCGCCGGCCATGTAGCGCGGGTTGGTATAGGCAACCTGAATCTCGCCGTTATG
This sequence comes from Rhodospirillaceae bacterium, assembly GCA_013204045.1. Taxonomy (GTDB): domain Bacteria; phylum Pseudomonadota; class Alphaproteobacteria; order Rhodospirillales; family JABHCV01; genus JABMOQ01. The sequence goes on from JABMOQ010000073.1 coordinate 4,800, forward strand.
GTTGGTGATGGAAACCCGCTGGGCGGCGCCGAAGCCTCCCATATCGGATTTAGTGGCGGCCATTTTCAGGGCGTCATTGGTGACGACAAGGATTGTCGCCGTCGGATACGGCGTGTGACTACCGACAATTTCGAGTCCGGCGGCGGTCAGTTTTGCCGACACATCGGCAACGCTTGCCGCCATGTCACCGGCCCCCTTGGAGGCCAGAACGAACGGTTTGTATTTGGCTTTCTCGGCGGCCGACGCAGTGACGCCGGTGATGGCGAAAACCGCCAGAACCAGGCTGAGAATAATTTTTTTCATGATGGGCTCCCCCCCCTTGATTTATGATTGAACCTTAATATAAGCCGCCCCCGTCCGGTCCTGTAGTATTATAAGACTACAGGCCATAACCCATTGAGTTGATAAAGAATTTAACCGCGCTGGCGGCTTCTGGCGCGCGGGTGGGCATCCCGGTAGATGGTGGTCAAGCGTTCTGCATCAACATCGGTGTAGCGCTGGGTGGTCGACAGGGACACATGACCCAGCAATTCCTGAATCGTCCTGAGGTCGCCGCCGCCGCCCAGAAGGTGGGTGGCGAAGCTGTGGCGAAGGGCGTGCGGGGTTGCCGTTTCCGGCAGCCCCAACAGGGCGCGAAGACCGCGCATCTGTTTTTGAAAGATGCCTGCATTGAGGCGCTTGCCGCGCACCCCGACGAACAACGGATCGCCGCCGGCAAGCCCGTAGGGGCAGGCCGCCAGATAATCGTCGACCGCCGCCGCGACCACGCCCAACACCGGAACCATGCGGTGCTTGTCGCCCTTGCCGGTGACGCGCAGCATGCCGCCGGGTTTTATCTCGCTCGCCTGGCTTCGGTTTAAAGATAAGGCTTCCCCTATTCGAAGCCCGCATCCGTACAGCAGCAAAATAATGGCGGTATCGCGTTTGCCGACCCACGGTTGCAGGGCCAGATCGGCGATGGCGTCGACGGCCTCAAGGGCCTCTTCCTTGCCCAGTGCCTTGGGAATTGATTTTGCCACCTTGGGCGTCCTGACGGCGCGGATGGCGGCGTTATGGCCGCGCCCTGTTTTTTCCAGAAACGCGAAAAAGTTTCTTAAAGAAGACAAGGCCCGGGCCAGGGATGATTTTGTCAGGCCGTCGCCGGTGCGTTTGGCAAGATAGCTTCTGAAGTCAGGTGTTTTCAGGTCTTCAAGATCGCCAAGCCCCGGGGTGTAGCCGAGATGGGATTCCAGAAACGCAAAAAACGCCGCAAGGTCGCGCCCATAGGCATCCAGGGTGTTGGGGGAGGTGCGCTTTTCGTGGGCCAGCCAGTCCCGCCACTCACCGATGGCCGATTGAATGGCCGGTTCTGCTGTTAGCCCGGGATCAGCCATCGGTCCATACAGCGTTCCAGCACCCGACCAAGAAAGCCGATCAACTCCGTTCCTTGCCCCGGGCTGAAGACATTGCCCCTCGATCCGAGCGCCAGCAACCCGGTTGGCGATAAGTGGCCGGGGCGCAGGCGGGCCAATGCGGACGAGCGGACCAGGCCGGCCCCCTCGCCGAAGATGGTGCCGTCGTCATCGGTTTCGCTGAGCAGCAGCACGTCCTGGTCGCGGCCCAGGAAACGATCCACGTCGCCGACGTTTAAACGGCGCAGGCCGGGCATGATGAAATCCACATTCGATGCCTGCGACTTGGCGGTCGCCGGCTCGAACCCGACGGCGGCGATGTCGATGTCCAGCAGCAGCGGGAAATCTTCGGTAATGGCGCGGGTCAGTTGTTCGAAGTTGACCGCCGACAGCAGTGACAGCACCGCCGTATGGGTGCGCGTCTGTATGGACATGTTGGAGCGACTGGTCTCGATCACATCCTGGGCGCAATCGCGCAGGTTATCGATCTCGCCGCGCAATTGCTCCATCATGAAGTGCTGCATGTCGGCGATGCCGTCGCCGGTCCACCGGGATGGCACCTCCATGGATTTCAGAATGTCCGGGTTGCGGACCAGAAAATCCGGATGCCCGGAAAGAAAGTCACTGACGTCCTGTTCGGAAAGGCTATCGGAAACGCCTTCGTCCGGCTCACTAAAGGCGGCAGTATCGTCGCTCTGTCCTGTCATCGGCTTATATCCATTCTGTCCCATATGCCGGTCTGCCCAAACCGGGTTCGTTAAAGGTCTGCGAATCGCTTAAAGTGTACTCCATGGTCGAGTCTCCTGCCAAATCCTCTCATGCCGCCGGCACCCGGATTGCCGTGCTGCTGCCGTTGCCCCTGGGCGGCGCCTATGATTACAGGATTCCACAAGGGCTGACGGTCAATACCGGCGATTTCGTCCAGGTGCCCTTGGGTGTCCGCCGGGCCATCGGTGTGGTCTGGGGGCCTGGCCATGGCGATGTCGCCGAACACCGGATGAAGGATGTGTTGGGGCGTCTTGCGGTACCGCCCGTGCCCGCCGCCATCCGCCGCTTTATCGACTGGGTTGCCGCCTACACCCTTTACCCACCCGGCGCGGTGCTGAAAATGGCGATGAGCGTGCCGGACGCCCTGGAGCCGCCGAAACAACAATTTGCCTATAGCCTGACGTCCAGCGACCCGATCATAAAAATGACGGCGGCGCGCCGGCGGGTGCTTGAGGCACTGAAAGATGGCCCACCCCGGGCCTCGACAGATTTGGCCCGGGAAGCCGCCGTCAGCCCGTCGGTGGTCACCGGCTTGATCAAGGCCGGGGCATTGCAGGCCGTCGAGATAAACCCGCCGCCGGTGTGTGGACCCGATTGGCGGCTGCCCGGCCCGGACCTTTCCCCGACCCAGTCGGTAGCCGCGGCGGACCTGGAAAAACAGGCGGCGGGGCAGGCTTTCTCGGTCACCGTGCTCGACGGGGTGCCCGGTTCGGGCAAGACCGAGGTCTATTTTCAGGCCGTCGCCGAAACCCTCAAGCGCGGTCATCAGGTGCTGGTGCTGTTGCCGGAAATCGCCCTCAGTGCCCAGTGGCTGGCGCGTTTCGAGCGGCGCTTCGGCCAGCCCCCGGCGGTCTGGCATTCGGAACTGCCGGCGGCCCTGCGCCGCGACACGTGGCGCGCCGTGGCGGCGGGTCAGGCGAGCGTCGTCGTCGGGGCGCGGTCTTCCCTGTTCCTGCCATTCCCGGATCTCGGCCTTATTGTCGTCGACGAAGAACACGAAAGTGCTTTCAAGCAGGAGGAAGGCGTCGTCTACAACGCCCGCGACATGGCCGTGGTGCGGGCCAGCCTCGACGATTTCCCGATTATCCTGGCGTCGGCGACGCCGTCCCTGGAAACCGCCGTCAATGTGGACAAGGGCCGTTACCGGGGCCTGCATCTGCCCGACCGTCACGCCGGCGCCGAATTGCCCGACATGGCGCTCATCGATGTGCGCGAAGATGCGCCGCCCCGGGGGCGCTGGCTGTCGCCGACACTGGTGTCCGCCCTGCAAGCCACATTCAATGCCGGCGAGCAGGCCATGTTGTTCCTCAACCGCCGCGGTTACGCGCCGTTGACCCTGTGCCGGACCTGCGGCCATCGACTGCAGTGCCCCAATTGCACCGCCTGGCTGGTCGAGCATCGGCAAAAGTCCGGCGCCAGCCGCCTGCAATGTCATCACTGCGGCTATGGGGCGACGTTGCCCGAGGCCTGTCCGAGTTGCCAATCGGCGGGAAATTTTGCCGCCTGCGGCCCCGGCGTCGAACGCCTGGCCGAGGAAGTCGCCGACCTGTTTCCCGACATACGCACCGAAATCGCCGCCAGCGACAACATAGCCGGGCCGAAGGCGGCGGCCGAACTGGTGCGGCGCATCGAAGGGCACGAGATCGACCTGATCATCGGCACCCAGATCGTCGCCAAGGGCTATCACTTTCCCATGCTGACCCTGGTCGGCGTGGTTGATGCTGATTTGGGCCTCAGCGGTGGCGACTTGCGTGCCGCCGAACGCACCTATCAGCTTTTGTATCAGGTCGCGGGAAGGGCCGGGCGGGCCGACCGGGCCGGCCGGGTGCTGGTGCAAACATTTATGCCGGAACATCCGGTCATGCAGGCCCTGGTCGGCGGCGACCGGGAGCGGTTCCTGGCCGCCGAGACCAAGGCCCGCAAGGACGCCCACATGCCACCTTTTGGCAAGCTGGCGGCGCTGGTGGTGTCGGGAACCGATGCCCGGCGGGTCGATCAGGTGGCCTTCGCCCTGGGCCGGGCCGCGCCACGGGGCGACGGGGTCACCGTCCTCGGGCCGGCGCCGGCGCCGCTGGCCATGGTCCGTGGCCGCCATCGCCGCCGCATGCTGATCAAAACCGGGCGCCACGCCAACATGCAGAAACTGGTTTCCGGCTGGCTCGGGCGGGTCGATATTCCAAAAAACGTGCGCGTCCAGATCGACATAGACCCCTACAGTTTTTTGTGAGAGCCCCGTTAATCAATTTGTTGCTAATATAAAGCGCCTCTTTAGGCGCAGGATTTGGCCATTTTTCAGGATGTTTCCAGGTGTTCAAGTCACCTTGCATGGCCCCTATGGGTATGATAGATAACCAAGCTGCTTAGGCGGGCGCGAAAGCCCACGTGGTTAAAAAACAGAATTAATAAAGTCGGGGATTTCCCAGGTGTCATCAAGTAAATCAGCCACAGGCGGGTTGGCGGCTCGTTATGCCTCCGCCCTGTTCGATCTGGCCGAATCCGAAAAATCCATCGATGCCGTGACCAGCGATCTGAACCAGCTTTCAAATATGATTGCCGACTCCGGTGACCTGAACCGGCTGTTGCGCTCGCCGGTGATCACCCGCGAGGACAAGGGCCGGGCCATGGCGGCGCTTGCCGAAAAGGCCAGCTTCAATGACCTGACCCGGCGTTTTATCTGCGTCGTCGCCGATAACAACCGGCTTTTCGTGGTTGCCGACATGATCGCCGCCTTCCGGAAAATACTGGCGTCTTACCGTGGTGAGGCGACGGCCGAGGTGGTCTCGGCGACAAAACTCTCAGACAACCAATTGAAGGCCCTTACCGACCAGCTGAAAAAGGCGGTCGGCTCCAAGGTTGCCGTCGATGCCTCCGTCGACCCTGAACTGCTTGGCGGCCTTGTCGTCAAGGTCGGTTCGCGTATGGTCGACTCGTCACTTCGCACCAAGCTGCAACAGTTGCGGCTAGCCATGATAGGGATTGGGTAATGGAAATCCGCGCCGCGGAAATATCCGCCATACTAAAAGAACAGATTAAAAATTTCGGTACCGAGGCAGAAGTCGCCGAGGTCGGGCAAGTGCTTTCCGTCGGCGATGGTATCGCCCGCGTGCATGGCCTTGATAATGTCCAGGCCGGCGAGATGGTCGAGTTTCCGGGCGGCATCAAGGGCATGGCCCTGAACCTTGAAACCGACAACGTCGGTATCGTTATTTTTGGCAATGACCGCACCATCAAGGAAGGCGACACCGTCAAGCGGACCGGCGCCATCGTCGATGTGCCCGTCGGCAAGGGCCTGCTGGGCCGTGTGGTTGACGGCCTTGGCAATCCCATCGACGGCAAGGGTCCGATCGAAGGCGCCAAGCGCACCCGGGTCGAGGTCAAGGCACCGGGCATCATCCCGCGTAAATCCGTGCACGAGCCCATGCAGACCGGCCTCAAGGCCATCGATAGCCTGATCCCCATCGGCCGCGGCCAGCGCGAGCTTATTATTGGCGACCGCCAGACCGGCAAGACGGCGATCATCGTCGATACCATTATCAACCAGAAAAACATCAACGATGCGGCCGCCGATGATGCCGGCAAAATGTTCTGCATTTATGTGGCCATCGGCCAGAAGCGCTCGACCGTGGCGCAGATCGTCAAGACCCTGGAAGAATACGGCGCCATGGAATATTCCATCGTCGTCGCCGCGACCGCGTCGGAACCGGCGCCCATGCAGTTCCTGGCTCCTTATACCGGTTGCACCATGGGCGAATATTTCCGCGACAATGGCATGCACGCCGTCATCTTCTATGACGATCTGTCCAAGCAGGCCGTCGCCTACCGCCAGATGTCGCTGCTGCTGCGCCGGCCGCCGGGACGCGAAGCTTATCCGGGCGACGTTTTCTACCTGCATTCGCGCCTGCTGGAGCGCGCCGCCAAGATGAACGAAGACAACGGCTCGGGCTCGCTAACGGCGCTGCCGGTTATTGAAACCCAGGCCTCCGATGTGTCGGCCTATATTCCGACCAATGTCATTTCCATCACCGACGGCCAGATCTTCCTGGAAACCGAACTTTTCTACCAGGGCATCCGTCCGGCCGTGAACGTCGGCATCTCGGTGTCGCGTGTCGGCTCGGCGGCCCAGATCAAGGCCATGAAAAAGGTTTCCGGCTCGATCAAGCTGGAACTGGCCCAGTACCGGGAAATGGCGGCGTTCTCGCAGTTTGCTTCCGATCTGGATGCCTCGACCCAGCGCCTTCTGGCCCGCGGTGCGCGCCTGACCGAAGCCCTGAAACAAGGCCAGTTCAAGCCCTTCCCGGTGGAGGAACAGGTGGTCGCCATCTTCGCCGGCGTCAACGGCTACCTGGATAATATCGAGGTCACCGAAGTCACCCGGTACGAGCAATCCCTGCTCGATGATATTCGCGCCAACGGCACCGATATCCTGACCACCATTCGCGAAGAAAAAGACCTGTCGGACGAAACCGAAGGAAAGCTCAAGGCTTTCCTCGAAAAGTTCACCCAGTCTTTCGCTTAAAGGACGCCGAGTAAAAACCAATGGCAAACCTTAAAGATCTTCGCATCCGCATCACCAGCGTCAAATCGACGCAGAAGATCACGTCGGCCATGAAAATGGTCGCCGCCTCAAAGTTGCGCCGGGCCCAAGGCGCGGCCGAGGAAGGCCGCCCCTATGCCGAGCGTATGGAACGCATGCTGGGCGAGTTGATGGGCAGCCTGACGACCCTGGACGGGGCTCCGAAGCTGCTGGCCGGAACCGGATCGGAAGAAACCCATTTGGTCGTCCCGATCACCGCCGACCGCGGCCTTTGCGGCGGCTTTAATGGCTCGATCATCCGTGAAGCGCGGCGCCAGGTCCGCGATTTGCAGGGCCAGGGCAAGAAGGTCAAGCTGCTGTGCGTGGGCCGCAAGGGCCGCGACGGCCTGAACCGCAATTTCCCCGACCTGATTATCGAAACCCTGGAAGGGCTGATCAAGTCCGGTGTCGAATACCCGGTGGCAAGCGGTGTCGCCCAGAACATCGTCGCCCGTTTCGACGCCGGCGAGTTCGATGTTTGCTCCATCATCTACAACCGTTTCGTCTCGGCCATCAGCCAGGAAGTGACGGGCCAGCAGATTATCCCGTTCCCGATTCCCGAAATCGCCGATGACGCCCCGGAAAAAGACACGGACGGCGCATCCTACCTGATGGAGCCGTCGGAAGAAGAAATACTGGCCGAGCTACTGCCGCGCAACTTGTCGGTACAGATGTTCCGCGCCCTGCTGGAAAGCAATGCGTCTGAACACGGCGCCCGCATGTCGGCCATGGATAACGCGACCCGCAACGCCGGCGACATGCTCGACGACCTGACCATGACCTACAACCGTACCCGTCAAGCCGTCATTACCAGCGAATTGATTGAAATTATTTCCGGCGCCGAGGCGCTTTAAGATTCCGGACCGAATTTAGACGGCATTTAGGAGCCTGAACCATGAGCAAGAAAACTGTTGGAACCATCACGCAAATCACCGGTGCCGTTGTCGACGTGCACTTCGAAGGCGACTTGCCCAACATCCTCAACGCCCTGCAAACTGACAACGGCGGCAACCGGCTGGTTCTCGAGGTCGCCCAGCATCTGGGAGAATCGACGGTCCGCACCATCGCCATGGACACCACCGACGGCCTGGTTCGCGGCCATGAAGTCACCGATACGGGCGAGCCGATCATGGTTCCCGTCGGCCCGGAAACTTTGGGCCGTATCCTTAACGTCATCGGCGAGCCGGTCGACGAGCGCGGCCCGGTCAATGCCAAGATGCGCTACCCCATCCACCGGGACGCCCCTGCCTTCATCGAGCAATCAACGGAAACCGAAATTCTGGCCACCGGCATCAAGGTCGTCGATTTGCTGGCCCCTTACGCCAAGGGCGGCAAGATCGGCCTGTTCGGCGGCGCCGGTGTCGGCAAGACGGTGCTGATCATGGAACTGATCAACAACATCGCCAAGGGTCATGGTGGGTATTCGGTGTTTGCCGGGGTCGGCGAGCGAACCCGCGAAGGCAACGATCTGTATCACGAAATGATTGAGTCCGGGGTTATCGACCTGGAAGGCGATAAATCCAAGGCGGCACTGGTCTATGGCCAGATGAACGAGCCTCCCGGCGCCCGCGCCCGGGTCGCCCTGTCCGGCCTGTCCATGGCCGAATACTTCCGCGACGAAGAAGGCCAGGACGTGCTGTTCTTCATGGATAATATTTTCCGCTTCACCCAGGCCGGCTCGGAAGTGTCGGCGCTGTTGGGCCGCATTCCGTCGGCCGTAGGTTACCAGCCGACCTTGGCCACCGACATGGGAACCTTGCAGGAACGCATTACCTCGACCACCAAGGGCTCGATCACATCCGTGCAGGCCATTTACGTGCCCGCCGATGATTTGACCGATCCGGCCCCGGCGACATCCTTCGCCCACCTGGACGCGACCACGGTGCTGAGCCGCCAGATCGCCGAGCTTGGCATCTACCCGGCCGTCGATCCGCTTGATTCAACATCCCGGGTGCTCGACCCCCGGGTCGTCGGCGACGAGCACTACAACACGGCGCGTGAAGTGCAGCGCGTGTTGCAGACCTATAAATCCTTGCAGGACATCATCGCCATTCTTGGCATGGATGAACTTTCCGAAGACGATAAACTGACCGTCGCCCGGGCCCGCAAGATTCAGCGCTTCCTGAGCCAGCCCTTCCACGTGGCCGAAGTGTTCACCGGCACGCCGGGCGTGTTCGTGTCCCTGGAAGACACCATCAAGGGCTTCAAGGGCATCATCGAAGGTGAATACGATCACCTGCCGGAAGCCGCCTTCTACATGATCGCCACCATCGAGGCGGCGGTCGAGAAGGCCAAGAAGATGGCCGCCGAAGCGGCCTAAAGGGAAAACCAGCATGGCCGACGCGCCCACCAAGATCGAACTGGAAGTCGTGACCCCGGCGAAGCTGTTGCTGAGCGTGGTCGCCGACATGGTCGTGGTGCCGGGCGCCGAAGGCGATTTTGGCGTGCTGCCGGGCCATGCGCCGATGATCTCGACGGTGCGCGCCGGCACGGTAAATGTTTACGAAGACGACAAAATCGTCGCCAGCCTGTTCGTCGAAGGCGGCTTCGCCGAAGTGACGGCGGGCCGTTGCACGGTGCTCGCCGAAAATGCCCAAATGGTCACCGATATCGACCATGCCTCTGCCGAAAAGCGCCTGGCCGCCGCCCGCACCGCCCAAAGCGCCGATACCGACCATGTGGATGGCCTGGATTCGGCCGAGGTCCGCGCCGCCGAAGCCATGGCCGCCGCGGCCAGCTCTCACAAGTAATTCTCTGCTCTCTGGTTGCGCCCTGCCGGGCGGTTTGCAAAATCCATCAGGGCTGCCCCCGACTCTTAAATTTGGGCCTTTTTTAATTCCCGACTTGACTCGGGGTTTCATTTGATTTAGTTTCGTAATCGAAATGAAATGGAGAGGGGCACCCCCATGTCACACATAAGCGCCGCCGTAGAAATCGACGGCAATCTCGGCAGATTACGGAAATTATCCGATTCTTTTGCCATTATCCGCGAACTGCACCATTCCTACGCCCTTGGCGATCCCTGTTCCTTTACCGTTTTTGGCGATCTGATGGGGCAGGACGTCACCATGACCCTGAAGGGGGAAATCGTCCAACTGACCGGCGATATCCTCTCGGTGATGTTCGTTCCCCCGACCCCCAATTGGTACCGGACCTTCCGCGCCCTGCAAAAATGCGGCGCCTGCTGACGGCTGGCGGCAGCCCCCGGCACCGTTTCAGCACATTATCAGCCGATGGTTAGGACTTCTGTTTAGAGCCGAGGAACGGAAGTTCAAGATGCCGGTGGCGGGAACGGCCCAACGGAACCATAAGGGGGTTAATAGAGCCCATCCAAGGTTTGGGAAATGGCACTTCTGAATTCCCACTGACTCTCGATATTTCTATGATTGCCTTTGGGTGCTTCAATATAGGCGGCATCAATGCCCCTGCCTTTAAGGCTACTGACATAGTTTTTGGCGAGGAATGGGCGTGTATTATCGTCATTTTTGCCGGTGACGGCAAAGACCCTTGTGCTCTTGGCAACGGCATCAACAAAATCGCTCGGTGATAGGCTGGAATTCCAATTTTTTCCGCTACCACTCGCTTTTGATGCCCGCCACAGTGCGACGTTACACGGGCAACCACCAAGCACAGCGGCATTGGCAAGTTTCGGGTATTTACCGATGATGACCCCGGATATTGCCGCGCCACCGGACCGACCGACAAGTACGACAAACTCCGCCTTGTAATAATCCTTTAGTGTTTGAATGGCGGCAGCAACGGTTTCAATTACAACAGGCACGTAACTGTCATTTCTACGGTAACTTTGGCCCGTTGAACTGTTGCCATCGGAATCATAATATCCGGGGCGGATCAGACCAACGGTTACCCGTCCCTTGGATCCATATTCCCGAGCAATCTTGAACATGTAGTCAGAAGCGCCGCCACTTGAATCGTCACCATGAATGAACACAACCAGCGATGTCCGCTCGGCAGGTTCACCAAAAATCTGGATCACCAGGCATTCACCGTTCGCCGCGACGCCGGAAATATTATCTGCAAGGCAAGATGCACTAAGGTTTGGCGCATCGCTCCCGGTTGACGTGTCATTTACAGTTGAACAGGCGACAAGTGAAGTTGCGAATAGAGCGGTCACGCTCGCTATCAAAAAAAACTTCATCTCCACGCATCCCTATCACTTTTCTGATCGGGGCAAAGAATAGCACATTCGCGTTAATATTGGTAACGGCCTCCGCTACGCAGA
>JABMOQ010000074.1 GCA_013204045.1 Rhodospirillaceae bacterium
CGTTTTCAACGTTTTTAACGATAGCCCTCGGGGCCTGGCTTTCAACATTCGTTGATTGTTCGTCGCTATCGGGCGCGGCGGCTTCCTGCTGCGGCTGATTGGTATTCTCATTACGGTCGTCTTCGTGTTTCCTGGGTTGGGAATCCGCACCGCTACTATCGGCGTTCAAAATACGCTGGTAGTGCTCGGCGTGCTGGAAATAACCTTCCGCGGCGATCCTGTCGCCCGCTGATGTGGCATCGCGGGCCAAGGTGAGATACTTATCGAGGACCTGTTGAGCGGAGCCGCGAACCTTGTTATCGCCGCCACTGCTTTCAAAATTGCGGCCCTTCGACGATTGCGGACGCTTGCCGCCGCGGCTGCGCCCACGTCTTGGATTGGTTACATGTTTCATGATACCTGTATTTTCATAGTGGACTTCAGCCAGTTGGCATCGGCCTCAAAGTTGACGTTTCTGTTGTCGGATATTTTTCCCAGTACGGTCAAAGCTCCTTGGCTTTAACTTTCCGCACGGCCATTGCAAAAAACTTCTGGCTACTGCGTTGTGGGAACTAGGCCTTGGCACCGATGCTTGAAACACCCGCCGGAGCTTGTGGCCCGGATAGCTCTTCCCAAAGCCACCCTCAGACAAGAAACTAGTCGGGATGGGCTATTATGCCAACTGTTTTTTTTATAAAAATTGGGTTTACAAACGCCCGAATATGCACCTTTCGATTCCCGCCAGATCCTTGCGTTTTGCGATGTTTCTAAAGCCCCATTCGCCCATCATTCCGCAAACATCATCTGCTTGGCCTTGCCCAATCTCAAAAAAAACGCCGCCATCGGGCCTAAGAATTTCCGGCAATTGGGGAATAATCGTCCGGTAGGCAGAAAGCCCGTCGGGGCCAGCAAACAGGGCCTTTGGGGGATCGAACTCGGCGACCTCGGGGGCCAGGCTTTTGGCATCGGCGTCAGCAATGTAAGGCGGGTTACAGATGATGACGTCGAAACGGCGACCCTCGATTGACCCAGCCAGGCCTTGTTCCCAATCTGCGGTGCGGAATGTCGCCTGTTTCGACAGACCCAGATTTTCGGCATTGCCTTTCGCCGTGACCACGGCACCTTGGCTGATATCGACTCCCAGACCGTGGCAATCGGGTCGCTCGTGCAGCAAGGCCAGCAGCAGGCATCCGGAGCCGGTTCCCATATCGAGGATTTCGAGCCGTACATTCCGTTCGGGGTACTCATCAAGCACCACCTCAACCAGGGTTTCTGAATCAGGTCGCGGGATCAGGGTATCTTCGGTGATGGTAAAGTCCAGTGACCAGAATTCGCGGTGTCCCGTAATTTGGGCCAGGGGCTGGCGCTTTGCCCGGCGGGTGACGATAGCATCAATTTTTTGGCAATCGTTCACATCAAGTTGGCGTTCCGGATGAGAAAACACCTGTTCCGGGGTACACCCAAGGACATAGGCAACCAGCAGGCGGGCATCAAGGCGGGCCTCATCGATGCCGGCCGCTTGCAGTCGCTGAATGGCTGCCGCCAAGGCATCGCCGACAGTTGAGGTTGCCAAATCGAAAGGCACTTTCACGAAATTTCGGACAGGCGGCTTGCCTGGTCTTCGGAAATCAGGGCGTCGATGGCTTCATCCAGTTCCCCATCCATAATCCTGTCTAGTTTGTGAAGGGTCAGGTTAATGCGATGATCGGTAACGCGCCCTTGCGGGAAATTATATGTGCGGATTCGTTCCGAGCGATCGCCGGAGCCGACCTGGCTTTTACGGGTCGCCGCGCGCTCGGCATCAAGTTGCTGGCGTTCGTGTTCATACAAGCGGGCGCGCAGCACTCGCATTCCCTTGGCTTTGTTCTTGTGCTGGGATTTTTCATCCTGCTGCGAGACGACAATGCCGGTCGGCAGGTGGGTGATGCGAATAGCACTGTCGGTTGTGTTAACCGACTGCCCACCGGGACCACTGGCCCGGAATACGTCGATGCGCAGGTCTTTATCGGCAATTTGAATATCGACTTCCTCGGCTTCCGGCATAACGGCGACGGTTGCCGCCGAGGTATGGATACGGCCCCCCGATTCGGTGGTTGGAATTCGTTGCACCCGATGCACACCGGATTCGAATTTCAGCCTGGCGAATACATCCCTGCCAGAAACAGATGCGATGGCCTCCTTGAAACCACCAATACCCGTTTCGCTCATATGCATGATTTCAAACTTCCAACCCCGGGCCTCTGCATAGCGCTGGTACATACGGAAGAGGTCAGCGGCGAACAGGGCTGCTTCATCGCCGCCCGTGCCAGCGCGAATTTCAAGAATGGCGTTTTTTTCGTCAGCATCGTCCTTCGGTATCAGGAGCACCTGCACCCGGCGCTCCAACTCGGGCAGGGATTCCTTTAATTCCAGAAATTCAATTTCGGCCATTTCGCGCATGTCCGCATCTGTTTCCGGGTCAGCCAGCATGCCCGCCAAATCGGCGGCTTCCTGTTTTTTCTCGTTCAACCTCCGGATGCCTTCGACCACCGGGGTCAGGGCGGAATATTCCTTGGACAGGCGAACGAAATCGCCGGAAGACGCCGCATCCGGGGCCACCATCAATTCACCCAGTTCATCGTGGCGGGCAATAACCTGCCTGAGTTTTTCGTCCATGTTCACGTTTGTTTATTCCTTCGGGTCACGGTTTTTCCCCAGCCCGAACAACCGGCCGACAAGTTTTTCCATCATTTGCCAGTTGCTTCCTTCGCTTTTGGCAGCATCGCGCAATTGTTCTGACGGCATATGCAAAAGCCGATTGACCAATAGCCGGGTCGCCTTGTCCGCATCGCCGTCTGCATCGCTGAGGGCTTTAACACGCTCTTTATCGAAATGCTCTCTTAATTGGCTTAACGCTGGGACCGCCACCCGCTCTGCCTGCCCGCGCAAGAACGAGGCGACTTCTTCCGATACGATCAATTTGGCGGCGACCGACTCGTTCTCACGAATGGCCCGGCCTTCCATGGCGACCCGGTCCAGATCGCCGAGATCATACAGAAAGGCGTCTTCAAGACGCCCGATGGCCGGATCCAGATCACCGGGAACGCCTGCATCAACCAGGAATACGGGCTTGTGGCGCCGCGCCGAGAGAGCAATTTTCATCATCGCCGCATCAATCACGTGATGGCGCTGTCCCAGCGAAGCAAGGATAATATCGGCCTCAATCAACTGAGATTGCAAATCTTTGAACTCTGCCGTGTGGCAACTCAATCTTGCGGCCAGTTCATCGGCTCGCTTAGCCTGCGGGTGGGTCACCAGCAAACGGCCAAGGCCGGCCGACAACATTTCACCGGCAATTAATTCACCCATTTCACCGACCCCCACGAGCAGAGCCCTGCAACCGGCAAGATCACCATGCAGATCACCGGCCACCTGGGTCGTGGCAGTGGCAATTGAGACAGGGCGTTCGCCGATGGCAGTTTCCGAGCGCACCCTTTTCGCCGTCGCATACGCTGCCTGCATTATTGTTTCCAGCCCCCTGCCGGCCATTCCGGTATCTTGCGATACCCTGTGGCTGGCCTTGACCTGGCCCAGGACCTGCGGCTCGCCGACAATCAGACTATCCAGCGAAGCGGTCACTGAAAAAATCTGGTGGATGGCATCTTCGTCCCAATAGACGTACGTCTGCCCGTTCAATTCCGATGGATCAATTTCACCATGTTCGGCAAGCACCTTCAGTACCCGGGACGGCATATCTTCTCCCGGTCTGTCTTCACAGAAGGCCTGCACTTCAATCCGGTCACAGGTTGAAAGGAGCAGGGCTTCTGTGACGCCTTCCCGCCTGAGGGCTTCAAGAACACCTGCATACGCGTCTTCCTCGATGAAAAGACGGTCACGCAAAATCATCGAGCTTGATTTATGGTTGGCGCCGACAACAAGTGGGCTACCCGCGGGCTTATCATGTTTGGGGGATTGGTTTGACATGAGATCGCTACCTGTAGCGAGTCAGGTGGTCCTCTAAAGATGCCAAAGGCACCTCCAACTGATCACCGGTTTCCATATCACGGACGGTGGCGGCTTTGTTCTGAAGTTCGTCTTCCCCCAGAATCACAGCGGCAATTGCCTGAACATTATTTGCTCTTTTCATGCGCTTTTTCATGTTTCCGGAATAACCCAGATCAACCGTAAAACCGGCGTGGCGCAGTTGCTGGGTTATTTCCAGCGCTTTTATTTCCGCCACATCGCCAATGGGGATGACAGCGAGCGGACGGGCACGGCCCTCAGGGGATTCAATCATCATGGCCAGTCGCTCAATGCCGGCAGCCCATCCGGTGCCGGGGGTCTGCGGACCGCCCATCTGCTTGATCAGGCCGTCATAGCGGCCACCCGCGACCAGTGCCCCTTGGGAACCCAGTTCCGTGGTGGTGAACTCAAATGCCGTATGACAGTAATAATCGAGACCACGGACGAGGCGCGGATTGAGCGTATAAGCGACGCCCGCTGTATCCAGCCCGGACAAAACCTGATCGAAAAATGCCTTCGAGACATCATTAAAGCTGTCTGCAATCACCGGTGCATTTTCAATAATCTTACGATCCCCTTCGTCCTTGGAGTCGAGGATTCGTAACGGATTGCGGGCCAGCCGATCACGGCTGTCCTTTGAAAGATCGCCAAGGTGGCCTTCAAAGTAAGCAACCAGTTTTTCACGGTAGGCCTTGCGGCTTTCGCCATCGCCCAGGCTGTTGAGTTCCAGAGTCGTCGAGCCCAGAACGCCCAGGGCATCCAGGAAATGGGCGCCAAGGGATATAACTTCAACATCGGCAAGAGGCCCTTCGACGCCAAGAATCTCCGCGCCAACCTGATGAAACTGCCTGAGCCGACCCTTCTGGGGGCGTTCATAGCGAAACATCGGCCCCTGATAGATAAATTTAAGCGGCAGATTTTGCGCCAGCCCACCGGAAATGAATGCCCGTGCCACACCGGCCGTGTTTTCAGGCCTGAGCGTGAGACTGTCGCCGCCCTTGTCTTCAAACGTATACATTTCCTTGGTCACAATATCGGAGGTATCGCCAAGGGTTCGGGAAAAGACATCGGTTTTTTCGAACACCGGGGTCGCAATTTCATCAAACCCGTAACGCCCGCTAATTTGGCGGACAGTGTCAATGACCTTACGGTGACGGAGACACTCTTCCCCCAGCAGATCGTGGGTGCCGCGGACCGGCTGCAACGTGGACATACCTGAACCTCTCTATTCGGCCGCAGCGGTGGATTTCGATTTTCCGCCACCCGCCTTACCGTCCCGTGGCTTGTAGCGGGTGGCCACGTAATCGTCGACGATTTTCTTGAATTCATTGGCGATCCCGGCACCGCGCAGGGTCATGGCCTTTTTGCCGTCGATAAATACCGGAGCTGCCGGTTCTTCACCCGTTCCCGGCAGACTGATGCCGATATCGGCATGTTTGCTTTCGCCCGGGCCATTAACGATACAGCCCATCACCGCAAGATTAAGACTTTCGGAACCAGGATATCTGTCCCGCCATTCCGGCATGCTGCTTCGGACATGGTCCTGAATTTGTTGCGCCAGCGACTGAAAAACGGTCGACGTTGTCCGCCCGCACCCTGGACAGGCCGTAACCATTGGCGTGAACGCGCGCAGGCCAAGGGTTTGCAGGATTTCCTGGGCGACGATGACTTCCTGGGTGCGGTCTCCACCGGGTTCCGGGGTCAGCGACACACGAATGGTATCGCCAATGCCTTCTTGTAGCAGCACGCCCATTGCCGTGGCCGAAGCAACGATCCCCTTCGAGCCCATACCGGCTTCGGTCAAGCCAAGGTGCAGAGCATGATCGCAGCGCCGGGCAAGATCCGAATAAACGGCGATCAGATCCTGAACGTTGCTGACCTTGCACGACAAAATGATCCGGTCCTTTGTCATGCCCAACTCCAGCGCCCGTTCGGCGCTGTCGAGGGCCGATCTGACCAGGGCTTCGCGGGTAACGTCGGCGGAATCCGCAGGTTCCGGCCGCTTGGCATTCTGGTCCATCAGGTCAGCAAGCAATTCCTGATCCAGGCTGCCCCAATTAACGCCGATACGAACAGGACGGTTGTATTCGAGTGCCGTTTCAATCATCGAAGAAAACTGGCTGTCTTTTTTGTTTTTGAAGCCAACGTTGCCAGGATTTATCCGGTATTTTGCCAGCGCCTCGGCACAGGCCGGGTTGTTAGACAAAAGCGTGTGGCCAATATAATGAAAGTCGCCAATCAGCGGCACCCGGATGCCCTGCTTGTGCAACTTGTCACGAATGTGGGGCACCGCCCTGGCGGCATCTTCCCGGTCAACGGTAATGCGGACAAGCTCTGAACCGGCGGCGGCAAGGGCGGCGATTTGTGTCACCGTGCCATCGATATCAGCGGTGTCCGTATTGGTCATCGATTGCACGACTATTGGCGCATCGCCGCCAACGCGCACTTGGCAGGTTTCCTGGTCACCGATCATGACCGGAATACTGGCTCGTCTCATTGACGGATGGCTTTTATTGGACACGTTTTCTAGCTTTCATGAGCGTAATTTCCGGCCTGACTGGACAAGTCAGCGCACGAAACGCTAATCCACTGCTTGCCCTTCAAGCAGGCGTTCCGGCTCAAGCAGCACGCTGCGCCGCACCGTGCCGGCGCCGCCGATGGGCGGTACGGTTTGGCCATCGACAACGATAACCAGAGCGCCGGCATTACCAGTTAATAACTTCAGTCCCGGCTGATTGGGCACCCGATAGCTGTCTCCTGCCCGCAGCAAACGAGTCATGACAAGCTGATTGGCGACTTCGTCGCGAACCTGTATCCAGCTGTTTTTCATCGCCTTGACCAGAATACGTGAATTGGTATTTTCAATGCCATAGACCCGGCCGCTCAATACAACAGGTGAACTCGCAGCAGGCACAACCGCCGCGACTTCGGTTTCTGGCACGTCTGGCACCTTGGTAACTTGTTCCGGTTGCGGCGCGGGCTCCAATACAGCTGCGACCTGCTGCTGCTCTTCCTGACTTTCCGCAGTTGGTTGTACCGGCTGTATGACAACGGATTCAACGGGGCTTTCAACGACTTCTGGGGTCGATTCGATTACTGTTTCTGCTGCGAGCACGCCCGAACCCGGCTGTTCATTACCAATGTCCTGGACTTGCTCAGGCACATCGGCGACGGGTTCCGGCGGCAATTTCTGAACAGAGCGCGCAATTTCCTCTAGCTTTTCCGCCCCATCTTCTTCCAGCAATTCCTCGGCCATGG
This sequence comes from Rhodospirillaceae bacterium, assembly GCA_013204045.1. Classification (GTDB taxonomy): domain Bacteria; phylum Pseudomonadota; class Alphaproteobacteria; order Rhodospirillales; family JABHCV01; genus JABMOQ01. The sequence continues at coordinate 7,240 of JABMOQ010000074.1, forward strand.
CCTCAAACAATTCATCAGCAAGGTCCTGCTCCTCGGGCGTTAACTGGACAGTCGCTTCCATAACTTCGGCCACAGGCTGTTCCGCTATTTCCGGCTCGGGAGTCTCTTTTTGTTGCTCTACGGGCGCTTTGTCTTCCTTCGGTGCCAAGACGCTTAATCTTTCAGGCACCGGCGCCACCAGTTCCGCAATGACCCCATCCGAGGATGTGCCAACATACCAGATGCCATATGCGATAGCGGCGACGGCAAACCCTACAAAAATGATGGCGCCCCCGGGCACACTTGATTCCGGAATAGGAACGGGAAACTGTAGTTTGGTCGTGGCATGTTCGATTGACGTTTCCTGCTTGAACCGACGCACGACCTCTTCACTGTCCAGGCCAAGGTATTCTGAATAGGAACGAATAAATCCGACCGCATAGGCGCGGCCTGGCAGATCGTCGTAACGCCCGTCTTCAATGGCGTCCAGATAAATAAAACGGATGTGAAGTGTGTTCGCGACTTCGCGCAGATCATTGCCGACACGGAGTCGTGAGGCCTGCAACAATGCGCCAACACCACCGCTATTATTGATGTCGTCTGCTTGCGCCTTTTGGATCTGCTCGCCGTCTGTTTCCTGAGAAACCATCAATCAACCCACATCAACCCTTACCTAGGGCGGTAATATTGAGAAAATAACTTTTGCAACAAGCCCTTACGGCCAATTCTATTCTGACAAGATATTAAGATTATTCAAGGTATAAACAGGCCCTGTCAGGCCTCGACACCATGATCCCTGGCAAAAGAACGCAGGTTTTCCCGGACGCTAGGCTGTCTCTGTTCATAGAGGGTCTGCATATAAAATTCCAGCTCCCGGACCGACAGGGAGCGGATTAAAGCCTTGATCGGCCCGATTGCATTTGGGGAAACGGAAATATTCCTGAAACCAGCCCCGATAAGAGCCATCGCCCCCAAGGGATCGCCCGCCAGCTCGCCACACAGGCTGAGGGGAACGCCGGCCCCAGAACACTGCCCAACTAAAGTATGCAGCAACGACAACATTGGCGGGGACAACATATCGTAACGCTCAGACAAAAGCGGGTTGCCGCGATCCATTGCGTACATGAACTGGAAAAGATCGTTGCTCCCAACTGATAAAAAATCCACCATTTCAAGAAGTTGCGGCAACTGGAAAAGAAGCGATGGAACTTCGAGCATGGCACCGGCACTAATAGTAACAGGCAGGATCCCGCCCTTTTCCCCCTCACGCACCAATTCACGTTGCAAGAGGCTGCGAGCCTTTTCGAATTCGGACACTTCGGCAATCATCGGAAACATGACCGAAAGGCTTTTTCCTGCCGATGCCCGGATCAGGGCACGCAATTGATGCCTGAGCATCATCGGGCGATCCAGCGATACCCTGATTGCCCGCCATCCCATGGCCGGATTTTCCTCGTTTTTTTTGTTCCAGTAAGGCAACACCTTGTCGCCGCCAATATCGAGGCTGCGGAAAATGACCGGCTTGCCGGCCGCCTGCTCCAGAACCCTGCCGTACATTTGGCACTGTTCATCAACATCGGGGAAATCGGCGCGCACCATGAACGGCACTTCGGTGCGATAAAGCCCGACCCCGTCGGCACCCATTTCATGCAAATGCGGAAGATCTATCAGCAGTCCGGCATTCATGTTCAGGGTGATACGTTCACCGTCGACAGTTTCCGCCGGAAGATCCCTGAACCGTACATATGCTGCTTTTTGTTGTTCGCCGGCTTCGGCGCTGTCAATGAAGCTTTGGCAAACTTCTTCTCCGGGGCGCAGAAATACCTGGCCATTTTCGCCATCAACGATGATCGGCTCACCGCTCTGGATTTTGTCCAATACCCCCCGAACCTGCCCAACAACAGGAATGTCAAGGGCGCGGGCAACGATCGAGACATGCGCCGTCGCCGAGCCTTCCTCGAGAACAAGGCCGACCAGCCTTGTGCGGTCATAATCCAGCAATTGTGCCGGACCCAAATTGCGGGCGATTAGAATAAGGGGGCCTTGCGATATTTCCCCTTCTTTCGGATCGACTTTGCTGGCCCCGTCCGAGCCAACCAGATGTTGGAGCAACCGTCCGGCAAGGTCTTCAAGATCGTGGATTCTTTCTCGCAGATAAGGATCCGTAATCTGGCTCATGCGCGCCCGAATATCATTGTGAATTTTTTGTACGGCGGCTTCAGCCGTTAATCCACCTGAAATAGCCTCGTTGATGCGGGCATACCAACCGGCATCCTTGGCGATCATGCGATAGGATTCGAGTATATCGCGGTGCTCTCCGGCGCCTGCAATCTCGGATTGTTCCAACATATTATCAAGGGCGCCGTGCATTTCGGATACTGCCTGGCGAAGACGTTCCTGCTCGGCCCCGACATCTTCGGCTACCAGCTTCGTAATATGAAACTCCGGACGGTGTAAAACCGCCGTGCCAACGCCGATACCGGAATTAAGGCTGACGCCCTCGATACGAAGAGGCAGAAGCGCGTTGCCATCTGCAAGAAGCATTTCATCACTGCTGATCAACTCGCCATTAACCACCAGTTCGGCCAGCACCATGGCGACGGTCTGAAGAGTTTCCACTTCCTCTTCTTCATAATGGCGCTGTGTCTGATTCTGAACGGCGATAACGCCGACCACGCGTCCACTACGCAAGATTGGAACACCCATCAGGGAATGAAAGGCTTCTTCACCTGTTTCCGGGCGATAGGCGAAATTGGGATGGCTTTGCGCATCATCCAACGCCATGGGCCTGGCTTGCGCGGCGATGATACCGATCAAACCTTCCCCGACTCGCAACCGTGTATTGTGAACGGCCTCGGGCTTCAGACCTTCCGTTCCGAACAGCTCCAGCACTTCACCGGCCCTGAGCACATACACTGAGCAGACTTCTGCCACCATGTCGGCGGCAATGATGGAAACAATTTTATCGAGACGTTGTTGCGCCGTACCGGCACCGGCCATGACATCGCGGACACGACCCAAAAGCCTGCGTGAAACAAGGGATGGGTGACTGAGTGGCGCAGATATGGACATGGCCTGTCGACATGGGGTGGAAAAGACTTTCCCGCTGTTTTAGGCGGCCCCTGCGTCCCCCCTCCGGCCAAGGGCCGAGACGGCTTCGGCCACCAGTTGATCAATAATTTCCGCCGACGACTGTTCTTGGCTGACCATGCCGACGCTTTGTCCGGCCATCAGCGAGCCGGTTTCCACATCACCGTCGATCACCGCGCGCCTCAGGGCACCGGCCCAGAAATGTTCAATTTCAAGCTGCGCATCTTTCAGAGTAACCTCACCGGATTCAACGCGGGCGGCGGCTTCTCGCTGGGCTTGTTTGAACCGTTCGGTCCCTGCGTTGACCAGGGCGCGCACCGGAATCACCGGAAATTTGGGATCAAGCTGCACGGTTGGTATGGCATCTCGGGCGTTGGCGCGGATAAACGCCTTTTTAAAATTCTCGTGGGCGATGGATTCGGTGGCGCACACGAAACGGGTACCCAATTGGCACCCGGCGGCCCCCATTTCCAGATAGGAAACAATGGCCTCACCACGACCGATACCGCCGGCGACAAAAATGGGGACATCCTTGATATGCGGAAGAATTTCCTGGGCTAGGACACTGGTTGCTACCGGTCCGATATGGCCGCCGGCTTCCGCGCCTTCGATGATCAGCGCATCGGCACCGCTTCTGATCATTCTTTTGGCCAGCGCCAGGGCCGGGGCAAAACACAAAACCTTGCAGCCGGCATCCTTGATTTTTTTGATCGACGCCGCCGATGGCAGGCCGCCGGCCAGCACCACATGGCTGACACCGCCCTCGATGCAGACATCTATTAGCCGATCAAGGTCTGGATGCATGGTAATCAGGTTTACCCCGAACGGCTTGTCTGTTTTTTCAATCGTCGCGGCGATTTCACTGGCCAGCAGTTCGGGCGTCATCGCACCACAGGCAATCACCCCAAAGCCGCCAGCATTTGATATGGCCGATACCAGATGACGTTCTGACAGCCATGACATGGCGCCGGCCATAATCGCGTACCGGGTACCGAGAAACTGGCAACCGCTTCGCCACAGCATCTCGAGCCGGGCTTCAGGAGTATTTGATGTCATGTCTCTATTCGGCATCTAGGCCATAGGCGCTATGCAACGCACGCACGGCAAGCTCCGTCGATGCTTCGTCGATCAGGACGCTGACTTTAATTTCAGATGTCGAAATAACCTGAATATTGATTCCTTTCTCGGCCAGAGAGCTGAACATTCGCTGGGCAACTCCGGCGTGACTTCGCATGCCAACACCGATTACCGAAACCTTGACCACATTTTCATCGCTGCTCAGTTGCTCATAACCAAGATCGTCTTTGTTTTTCTCGAGAATATCAATTGTGCGCTTCAGATCGCCTCTGGTTACCGTAAACGTCAGATCGGTCGCCTTGCCGTCTTTGGAGACATTCTGGACGATCATATCGACATTTACATGGGCGTCAGATAACGGCCCAAAAATTCTTGCGGCGACACCCGGGCGGTCGGCGACCCTGACCAAAGTGACTTTTGCTTCATCACGGCTGTAAGCGATTCCGCTGACTAATTCCTGTTCCACGACTTCGTCCTCATCAACGACTAGGGTTCCGGGTTTATCATTAAACGCCGACAGTACTTGCAGGCGCACACCATGCTTCATTCCCATCTCGACGGCGCGGGTCTGCAGCACCTTAGCGCCGACTGACGCCATTTCGAGCATTTCCTCGTAGGTTATCTTATCCAGCTTGTGAGCCTTGGCAACTATGCGCGGGTCGGCAGTGAAGATACCTTCGACATCTGTATAGATATCACAGCGATCCGCCCCAAGGGCGGCGGCCAGCGCCACCGCCGACGTATCGGAGCCGCCGCGGCCCAACGTCGCCAAACGCCGGTCAGGGGTAATGCCCTGGAACCCGGGAACGACAACTATTTCGCCGCGCTGGAAGCACTCTTTTATGCGATCCGTATCGATGGATTGGATGCGCGCCTTGCCATGAGCTTCGTCCGTATTGACCGGTATTTGCCAGCCTTGCAACGAGCGCGCCTTGAGCCCTATTTCCTGCAGCGCCAGCGCCAGAAGCCCCGACGTAATCTGCTCGCCGGATGAAACAACCACATCATATTCGCTGCCATCATGAAGCGACGCAATCTCGTCCACATAGCCGATCAGGCGGTTGGTCACCCCGGCCATGGCGGAAACGACGACAGCGACTTGGTTGCCGTTATCGGCCTCGGCCTTGACGCGCTTCGCCACGGCCTTGATGCGATCAATATCGCCGACCGAAGTTCCGCCAAATTTCTGAACGATTAGAGCCATTTCGTCCTGCTTTACCTGTTCGCGCCAGCCAATTTCCGCCCGGCCCGGTCATCGGGGCCACTAGACAAATGATTGAAAAACACACAAATGTTCCGGTTGCGGGGCGACGGGCGCGTATTCATACTCTATATAGCTAAATTGAAGCAACCCTGGCGGATTGCAGGCCCTAGCGCCCACTTTCACAAGAGATTCAAATGGCAACAGCAGGACCAAATGACTGACACCAATACCAGTAATGGCACCGCGTCGGCAGAAGACGTCAGGCGGTTTACCGATATGGCCGACAGCTGGTGGGACCCGAACGGCAAATTCCGCCCCCTGCATCAGATCAACCCGGCCAGAATCGGCTATATCCGCGACAACGTGGTCGCCCATTACGGCCTTGAGCCAACGGTCGGCGCCCCCCTCGACGGACTGACTTTGCTTGATGTTGGCTGCGGCGGCGGGCTTTTGTGCGAACCCATGCGGCGACTCGGCGCCCGGGTGACCGGCATTGACGCCGGCGAAAAGAATATTGCCGTCGCATCCAGGCACGCCGAACAAAGCGGCCTCGATATCGACTATCGCCACCAATTGCCGGAACAACTGGCCAAAATGAAGGGCACCTTTGACATCGTGCTCAACATGGAGGTCATCGAGCATGTTTCTGACCTGGATGCCTTTCTCGAAGCCAGCGCCGGGCTGGTCAGCCCCGGGGGTGTCATGGTGCTATCGACCATCAACCGCACGTTCAAGGCCCTGGCCCTGGCCAAGATCGGCGCTGAGTATATTTTAAGATGGCTGCCCCCCGGAACCCACGACTGGCGCAAGTTCGTCAAACCGTCGGAACTGGCCCGTCGCCTCGGCCCGCACGGGGTAGAGGTCACCGATGTTACGGGCATGGCATACAGTCCGTTCAAGGACGAATGGTTCCTGAACCAGGATCTGGCCGTCAATTACCTGGTGTTTGCCGGGAAGATTTAAAGATTTAGACTAGTTATTACGCCGGGAGCGCCGGGACGTTCCGAGGATACGATGGTATTCGATCCCTTCCTCGTCCAGATCGGCGGCCTGATCATCGGTCGCTTCGCCGTAAATGCCACGTTCGTCGGCATCGCCGTTATGGATGCGTTTTGCCTCATCGGCGAATTCATCACCGACGTATTCGCAATTTTCCTCGACCGTTTCACGGATTTTATGGGCCGTCTGCAAAATTTGCTCGGCAACTTCGCGGGCACGCTTTTCGGCCGATTCCTCGGAAATGGAAGATCCCTTGCCAATACTGGGGGCCATCGGCGCCTTAGCAACGTGGGTGTCGCCACAAATCGGGCAATCGACATCGCCCCGCTTGCGCTGCTTTTCATAGGAAGCGCCGTTACGGAACCAAGCCTCGAATTCGTGTTCAAACGAACATTTTAGCCGATAGAGGATCATTTTTAATTGCCACCCGATACAGGTTTAACAGGGCCATATAAGCTATTAACCCAAACAAAACCAAGTTTTATAATAACTTTTTTGTGCCACGCGGGCTACCTTGCTGAACCCTAACCCCCAATCAATTAACAAATGACAAAAACCAGCGATATAGAACCAAATACTCCCCGCCACCTGAGGATCACCGATCCTTCACCCTGGGTGGCGCGTTTTGCGCCCCTGATCAAAAAGCGGGGCACGGCTCTGGATCTTGCCTGTGGGGGCGGGCGGCACGCCCGTTACCTTCTCGGGTTGGGACTGAGCGTCGTTCTTGTTGATCGCAATACGGAAGCCGTCGCCGACCTTGCCGAAAACCCGTACGCTGAAATTATAACCTGCGATCTTGAAGACGGATCGCCTGCCTTCGCTGATGGCGGGCCCTTGGCCGGACGCGCCTTTGATGCGGTTATCGTTTCAAATTACCTGTACCGACCTTTGTTCGAGGCCCTGATCGGGGCCGTTTCGCCGGGCGGAATCTTCATCTATGAAACATTCGCCCGCGGCAACGAACGCTATGCCAAGCCCCGAAACCCGGACCATCTGCTGAAAAGTGGCGAACTGCTGGATGTTGCCGCCGGTCATTTGCAGGTTATTGCCTATGAGCACGGCATTATTGAAAAAGGCCCCATCCCCGGAGTCATCCAGCGCATTTCGGCCGTTCGCGACCCGCAGCCGCATCCCGTCCTGCCCGATTAATTCTGGCTAAGGGTGTAGTCACGATCATGGGTCAGGGCAGGAATTTTGTGGCGCGCTTCGGCCACCAGAGCCATATCCATATCGGCAACGATGAAGCCGGTTTCCTCAGCCCCGTCGGCCAGCACCCGGCCCCAGGGATCAACGATCAGCGAATGGCCGAAAGTCTGACGGCCGCCGGGGTGATCTCCACACTGGGTCGGCGCGATGACGAAACAGCCGGTTTCGATGGCCCGCGCCCGCTGCAGGACATGCCAGTGGGCCTCGCCGCTGATGCGGGTAAAGGCCGCCGGGGTCGCCAGGATATCGGCACCCGCCTTGGCCAGATCCCGGTAGAGATGAGCAAAACGCAGATCGTAACAAATGGTCATGCCGAGCCCGCCCCACGGGGTTTCGGCGACGACGGCCCTGCTACCGGCCTGGTAGGCGCTTGATTCCCGATGGCTCTCAGACCCGCCCAAATTGACGTCGAACATATGAATCTTGTCGTATCGGGCCTGAATATTCCCGCCCCCATCCAGCAAGAACGACCGGTTGGCCAATTTACCGCTTTCCGGATGATCAATCGCCAGAGAACCGATCAATATCCAGGCCCCGGTTTCCCGTGCCAGTTCCTGGAACGCCGCCAGTTCCGGATTGCCTTGTTCCTTTGAGACTTTGGCCCGCAGGCTTTTACGATCGGCATCCATAATATTGACGGTTTCGGGAAGCGCGATCAGATCGGCGCCCGCATCCCGGGCCCGGCGCACCAGATCTGAGGCAGCGGCAATATTGGCGCCGATGTCGGCACCGGCGTTGGTCTGGATACAGGCGGCCTTGAAATTTGTTGTCATAAAGACAATTGGTCGCCGATCCCGAGCAACGGGTCAAGTTCATCGTCGAAATCAAGCTCGAATAATTCTTCGCAGCCGCCAATTCCCTTGTTATCAATAAATATCTGCGGAACAGAAGTTCTGCCTTTGGCGCGCGCCGTCATTTCGCCGCGTTTGGTGGAATCGAAGGTGACATCGTATTCGATGAAATCGATGCCCTTCTTGTTCAGGAAATTCTTGGCGCGGACACAGAATCCGCAAAATTTCGAGCTATATACTTCAACCTTGGCCAATTTTCAGATCTCCGACCTTATGAATATATTCGATTTACCTTATATAGATAGATTCCAGAAAAAAACAAGGCTAGACGGGAATGGGTTTGGGGACCCGGCTCAGGGTCAGCACATCGACGCCCTTGGCGCCACCCCTCAGCAGGGCCCGCGTCGCGGCGCTGGCCGTAGCACCACTGGTCAGCACATCGTCGATCAGCAGGACCCGCCGGCCGGCCAGCCCCGGCTCCGCCGCCGCAGGAGCCTTGAACGCACCGCCCACATTGCGCCGCCGGGCCACCGGCGAAAGCTTCCCCTGGGATGGGGTGCGCCGGGTACGAACCAGCAAATCCGGATTGACGGGGATGCCACTGAGGCGGCCGATGCCCACAGCAAGCAGGGCTGACTGGTTGTAGCGCCGTGAAAAAAGCCGGGAATAATGCAGGGGAACCGGCACAATCAGATCGGCGTCGGCCAGCAGCCCGGCGCCGGCTCTTATCATCCAGCCAGCGAAGGGGGTCGCTGAATCGGTACGGTCGGCGTGCTTGAAAGCCAGGATCAACCCCCGACTATGCTCGTCATAGGCAAATGCCGCCCGTGCACGATCAAAAACCGGGGGCTTACGTACGCACGAACCACACAGCAACCCGTCGCCAATATCCTGGCTGTCTCCGGCCAATTCGAACGGCAAGCCGCAAATATCGCAATGAGGGTCTCCGATAAAGGATATTTCCTGCCAGCAATCCACACACAGAGTCCCCGGATCTTCGACCAATGTGTCACAGCTAAGACACTGTGACGGCAGCAGCATGTCGAGAACGGCACGGCCAATATGGCGCAACGAATATCCCACTCTGTCATTTGTCGGCGGCTGCGGCTGTGTCATAACCTTCAGCATGTCCGAAACGATGACCGTGTTCAACCGCCATACCGTCAGCCGCCACCGGGACCGCGCCGCGGCGGGCCTGCTTGACCACGATTTCCTTTTTACCGAGGTTGGCGAGCGACTTGCCGACCGCCTGGATGATGTCAAGCGGACGTTCCCGGTGGCCCTTGACCTTGGCTGCCGGACCGGGATTCTGGGGCGTTTACTAAACGGTCGCGGCGGTATCGAAACTCTCGTCCAAAGCGACTTGTCGGCGGCCATGGTCACGCGGGCGGGAGGGGTGAGCGTCGTCGCCGATGAGGAATATCTGCCCTATGGGGAGGCCAGCTTTGATCTGGTTTTAAGCAACCTGACGCTGCACTGGATTAACGATCTGCCGGGAACGCTGGCGCAAGTACGGCGCAGCTTAAAACCGGACAGCCTGTTTCTGGCGGCGATGCTGGGCGGCGATACACTTGTTGAGCTTCGCCAAATGCTGTACGCGGCAGAAACAGAGCTTGATGGGGGATTAAGCCCCCGTGTGTCGCCGTTTGCGGACGTTCGCGATCTTGGCAATCTTCTGACCCGTGCCGGTTTCATGCTACCGGTCGCAGACACCGAAACGATCACGGTTTCCTATCCCCATCCCATGCGGCTGATGGACGACCTGCGCGGCATGGGCGAAAGCAATGCGCAAATCCATAGCCGCAAGGGATTCACCCGCCGAACCGTATTAATGGCGGCGGCCGAACGCTACATTGAAACATTCGGCGATTCCGATGGCCGCATCCCTGCTACCTTTCAGGTCGTCTATTTAACAGCATGGTCACCTTAAATGAAATTTCCAGACCCCCTGATCCGTGGCAAATTAATCAAACGCTACAAACGTTTTCTAGCCGACATCGAACTGGAGGATGGCTCTGTCGTCACTGCTCATTGCGCCAATTCCGGCTCCATGCTCTGCGTCAAGGAGCCGGGATCGGAAGTCTGGCTGTCGCCGGCCCGCAACCCGGATCGCAAGCTGAAATTCACTTGGGAACTGATCAAGATCGGACGCTCGTATGTGGGCATCAATACGGCGCTGCCCAATGGCATCGTCGAGGAAGCCATCATCGCTAGCAAAATACCGGAGCTGGGTGGTTATGAAACACTGCGGCGCGAAGTCAAATACGGCAAGAATTCCCGCATCGACCTGTTGCTGGAAGACCCGGCAAAACCCATGTGTTATGTCGAGGTCAAAAACGTCACCCTGAAAAGGGGCAAGGGAGCCGATGATCCGGTGGAATTCCCCGATTCCGTGACGGCCCGCGGCACCAAGCACCTGAACGAGCTTTCCCATATGGTCGCCCAGGGCCATCGGGCCGTGATGGTGTATCTGGTCCAGCGTCAGGATGGCCGTATTTTTGATATTGCGGGCGATATCGACCCGGAGTATCAAAAAGCCCTGAAAAAAGCGATGAAATCAGGCGTTGAGGTATTATGCTATCAATGTCGACTGACCCTTAAGGGAATCAACGTGACAACGCCACTTGATCTGGCGTTTTGAAGTGCAAATGCGAACGGAAAACTGACTCTATGAACGATATGCTGACCGAACCGACATTCAACAATGACCGTTCTATCAAAATCCACGAAACAAAAGATTTTGACGGTATGCGGGCGGCCGGGCGACTGGCGGCGGAAACCCTTGATTTTCTGACTCCGCTAATCAAGCCTGGCATGACCACCGAAGACATAAACACCCTGGTTCACGACTACACGATTGAGCACGGGGCGATCCCGGCGCCACTGGATTATCGGGGATTTCCAAAGTCCGTCTGCACGTCGATCAATCATGTTGTCTGCCACGGCATCCCCGGCGACAAGAAGCTTCAGGACGGGGATATTATCAATATCGATGTCACCTCCATACTCGACGGCTGGTTCGGCGATACCAGCCGCATGTTTCTTGTTGGCGATGTTGGCGTCAAGGCACGCAAACTTGTCGAAACAACCTACGAAGCAATGTGGCGTGGAATCGAAGTGGTGCGCCCCGGAGCGACCACCGGTGACATTGGCCACGCCATCCAGAACTTCGCAGAAAAAAAACGCTATTCGGTGGTCCGGGATTTTTGTGGCCATGGTTTGGGCAGGGTTTTTCACGAAGCCCCCAACATCATGCACTTCGGCAACCCGGGCGAGGGAACGGTTCTGAAGGAAGGCATGTTTTTCACGATTGAACCGATGATTAACGCCGGCCGCCTTGATGTAAAAGTGTTGGGTGACGGCTGGACGGCAGTTACCAAGGACCGTTCGTTGTCTTCGCAGTTTGAACATTCGTTGGCCGTTACCGCAGACGGATATGAAATATTTACCCGATCACCGGCCGGTTTCGAGTGCCCCCCCTACAAGGCCTGATGACTAAAAAACCAGATCATAAGGGCCACCGGGAAAGGCTGCGTAGCCGTTTTATGAAGTCAGGCGCTGACGGGCTTGCGGACTACGAGCTTCTTGAACTTTTGTTGTTTCAGGCGCTGCCCAGGCGCGACACCAAACCGCTGGCCAAAGCGCTGCTGAAACGTTTCGGATCGTTTGCCGAAACCGTCAGCGCCGACCCCCTGGAAATTAAAAAGGTGGAAGGTGCCGGTGACGCCGTCACCATTGCCCTGAAAACTGTGCAGGCGACGGCCCTCAGATTGACCCGCGATGAAATCATGGGTCGACCGGTGCTGACGTCGTGGGACAAGCTGCTCAAATACTGCCGCGCCGCCATGGCCTTTGAGGACACGGAGCAATTCCGCATCCTGTTCCTGAACAAAAAGAATATTCTGATCGCTGACGAAGTGCAGCAGACCGGCACCGTCGATCATACGCCCGTTTATCCGCGCGAGGTCGTCAAGCGTGCCCTGGAACTGGGGGCGACGGCGCTGATCATGGTCCACAACCACCCGTCCGGCGACCCCGCCCCGTCGAAAGCCGATATCGAAATGACCAAAGAGGTCTTTGCTACCTGCGAAAAACTCGGCATTCAGTTGCACGACCATGTAATTATTTCGAAATCAGGCGAAAATTCGTTTAAGACCTTGGGGCTGCTTTAACAAACCTGAACCGATACCGGAGGATCACCATCATGGGGACGCCCGTTTTTGACGTCGATTACAGCCGCACCCTGTTTCCCCCGACCATCTGGGACTGGTCATTTTTCGAAAACGCCGGTGGCAGCTTCGTTCCCACATCCGTTATTGAACGGCTGACCAGCTACATGACTGAAACCCAGGTCCAGCCCGGGGCGGTTTATCCCGCATCCGCCAGGGCGGCAGATCGCATGGCCGAAGGGCATCGGTTGATGGCGGCGATGATTGGCGCCGACGACGACGAGGTCACCGTATCGGCCTCTACCTCGATTAACGTTTATGTGCTGGCACGCGCCCTCAGGCCACTGTGGGCTGACGGCGATGAGGTCATCGTCGCGGTGCAGAACCACGAGGCCAACTCCGGCCCATGGCGAAGGCTCGCCGAGACAGGGATCAACGTCGTCGAATGGCCGGTCGATCCTGAAACCGGGGCGCTGGATACGAACGTCCTACAGGGTTTGCTGACGGATCGCACCCGGCTTGTCGCCTTTCCACATGTTTCAAACATTCTTGGCGCCATCAACGACGTGACCGCCATCACCAGCATGGTTCACGACGCCGGCGCCCTTGTCTGCGTCGATGGCGTCGCCTATGCGCCGCACCGCGCCGTCGACGTCAAGGCATGGAACGTCGATTTTTACCTGTTCAGTTTTTATAAGGTGTTCGGTCCTCATATGGGCTGCCTGTACGGCAAGCGCCAACTCCTGCTTGAAGCAAAGGGCCAGTATCATTACTTCGTCGGCGAGGATGAAACGGCGTTGAAGCTGCTTCCTTCCGGTCCGCAGCATGAAATGATTTCCAGCCTGACTGGTATCGCCGATTATTTTGAGGCGCTGGCTGCCCATCATCTGGACGTACCGCCGAATGATTTTCATGCGCGCATAAAAGCCGTTTCTGCCCTGGCGTCGGGGCATGAGGAAAAACTGGCGGATAAATTCCTTGATTTTATTTCATCAAAACCAAATGTCCGCCTGATCGGCCCGGCCAGCAGCGATTCTTTGGTGCGTGCCGCAACCTTTTCATTCACGGTCAAAGACATGCCTTCGGCGGAGGTTCCCTCGGCCATGCTGGCCGATAGGGTGGCCATATCGAATGGGCATTTCTACGCCAAACGCCTGGTCGAGGCAGTAGGCGTCAAGGATGCCGCCGATGGCGTCGTGCGCGTATCCATGGCTCATTACACGTCCATGGAGGATGTCGACCGACTGATCCGCGGCCTGGACCGGATACTGTGACCACATCGGCTTCTATTCCTTTGTTTCGGGTCTTTCTTCCATTCGCGCTGGGATATTTCCTGTCGTATCTGTACCGAGTCGTCAACGCCGTCATCGCGCCGGACCTTGTCTCCGAGCTGGGGCTTCAGGCATCCGATCTGGGATTGCTGACCAGCGCCTACTTCCTGACATTCGCCGCCTTCCAACTACCGCTGGGGATTCTTCTTGATCACTACGGGCCACGCAAGACAGAGTCGGCGCTGTTGCTGTTTGCCGCCATAGGCGCCGCCGCCTTTGCCCTATCGGAAAGTGTCGGTGGATTGATCTTCGGGCGCGCACTCATCGGGCTAGGCGTTTCATCATGCCTGATGGCAGCGTTCAAGGCCTATTCTATCTGGGTGCCGAAAGAACGTCTGCCGCTGGTCAACGGGTTTCAGATGGCGGCCGGCGGCCTTGGTGCGCTGACCGGTACTGTGCCGGTGGAAATAGCCTTGTCGGTGACCGACTGGCGCGGTGTTTTCATCTGGCTTGGGGCGGCAACGATTTTCGCATCCGCCTTTATCTTCATGGCCGTGCCGAAGCGCGCCGAAGGCGAGCATGCGGCCATGACTAGCGGTCTCGGCCAACAAATCTCGGGCGTCCGGCAAGTATTCACCAGCCCCGCTTTTTGGTGGATCGCGCCGATGACGGTGGCTTCTCAGTTTGCCTTCCTGTCGATCCAGAGCCTGTGGTCGGGGCCATGGCTGCGGGACGTTGGCGGCCTTAGCCGCGATGCGGCGGCAGAGCACCTGATGTTCATAGCGGCGTCCATGGTTGCGGGCTTCATCCTGATGGGCGTTATTGCCGACCGGTTGCGCCACATGGGCATCAAACCGGTGACCATCGCCATCACCGGCATGTGTATTTACATGGCCGTTCAGGCCGCCATCGCCTTCCGCCTTACGGACGCGGTGCTACCGCTCTGGATGGCCTTCGGGTTTTTTGGTACCGCCGGTATTTTGCCCTACGCCGCCCTGACCCAGAAATTCCCGGCCCACCTGTCAGGCAGGGTCAATACCGGTTTGAACATGATCGTTTTCATTTGTGCCTTCATCGCCCAGTGGGCGACCGGCGCGATCATCGATTTGTGGCCGGCAACCCCATCCGGTGGATATGCCCCGGAAGGGTACCGGGCTGCCTTCGCCAGCATTTTAGGCGTTCAGGTCGTGGCGCTTGTCTGGCTTGTGCTATATCGCAAAGGGCGGGATGCCTTCGCCCATCCGGAGGCCTAGTCCGTATGGCATATAGGATAACATCGCTTTATAGTGATGGTCGATTTAGCTATTTCACACACCGGAGCCAGCCATGATTCCCCGCTATAGCCGCCCCGAGATGACCGCCATCTGGGAGCCCGCCAACAAGTTTCGTATCTGGTTCGAGATCGAGGCCCATGCCTGCGATGCACAGGCCCAATTGGGCGTTATTCCGAAAAAAGCCGCCAAGACCGTTTGGAAGAAGGGCGACAAGCCTTATACGGACAAGCGCATTGCCCGCATCGACGCTATCGAGCGCGAAACCCATCACGATGTTATCGCCTTCCTGACCGAGCTTGCCGAGCATGTCGGAGGCGAGGCGCGCTTCATCCATCAGGGCATGACCTCATCGGATGTGCTGGATACCTGCCTCGCCGTGCAGATGACCCAGGCCGCGGACATTCTTATCGCCGATCTGGATGAACTGCTCAAAGTGCTCAAGAAACAGGCCCGCAAACACAAAAAGACGATCTGCATCGGACGCAGCCACGGTATCCACGCCGAGCCGACGACCTTTGGCCTGAAGCTGGCCGGTCATTACGCAGAATTCAAGCGCGACCGCGACCGCATGAAACTGGCCCGCGCCGAAATCGCCACCTGTGCAATTTCCGGCGCCATCGGCACCTTCGCCAATATCGACCCCCGGGTCGAGAAGCATGTTGCAAAAAAACTAGGGCTGCGGTGTGAGCCGATATCGACACAGGTTATCCCGCGCGACCGTCATGCGGTATATTTTTCGACCATGGCAGTAATAGCCGGAGGCATCGAGCGGCTGGCTACCGAAATTCGCCATTTGCAAAGATCGGAAGTCCGCGAGGCACAGGAATACTTTGCCCCCGGGCAAAAAGGCTCCAGCGCCATGCCCCACAAGCGCAACCCTATTTTGTCGGAAAACCTGACCGGGCTGGCTCGAATCGTCCGGGCCGCCGCCGCCCCGGCACTTGAGAACATCACGCTGTGGCACGAACGCGATATATCCCATTCGTCGGTCGAACGCATGTTCGGGCCGGACGCCACAGTGACGCTTGATTTCGCCCTGAAAAGACTGACCGGCATGATGGACAAGCTGGTCGTCTACCCGCAGACGATGATGGAAAACCTTATGCAGTTCGGTGGCTTGCATGATTCCCAGCGAGTCTTGCTAACCCTGACTCAAAACGGTGTCAGCCGCGAGGACGCATACGGGATCGTCCAGCGCAATGCCATGCAGGTCTGGCGTAGTTACGGCATTGACCCGGATGATCCCGACGGTGCCGTCGAGCCTGCCCCCGAAGATAAGCTCGCGGCCAAAGAGGAAAGCCGCTTTCTGTTTTATCTTTCCAGGGATGATGGTGTCGCCAAGGCCCTTGGCAAGGACGGGCTGGCCGAATTGTTCAAAAGCAGCTCAACCGACTTCCACACCAAAAACGTCGATGCCATTTTCAAGCGAGTATTTGAATAAGGGTCAGTTGCCGACCCGGCCGTGATCGCCGTTTAGCGGCTCCGGGTATTGGCTTCGGATTTCTTCTTCCGCCACCCCTTGCAGACGATGAATTTCGGTGCGGATATCATCATCGTCCATGGCGACGCCGCGGCTCTTGAATTCTTTTGACACATGGCGCACCACGTCCTCGAAACCCGGCTCGTCCAAATCCGAAATGACGACCTGCTTGACGAATGCCTCGGCCTCGTCGCTGATCATGCCCAGCTTTGTCGCCGCCCATTGGCCGAGCAGCTTATTGCGCCGGGCATCGACCTTGAAGAGCAACTCCTCATTCAGCTTGAATTTTGCTTCTTCTCCGGCTCCCCGGTTCTTGAATGCGTCGGCCATTGTTTAATACCCCGTCTTCTGATGAACTAATCTGCTAAAGATACGTTTCAGCAATCGATTCCGCAACGCCCCTGTAACCCTTATTATAGCCTGTTATGTGCACATTGGTAATCCTACACCGTCCGGGCCACGACTGGCCGCTGATAATTGCCGCCAATCGCGATGAAATGCGCGATCGCCCCTGGTCGCCCCCGGCGCGTCACTGGCCAGACAGACCCCACATCATGGCCGGACGCGACGACCTGGCCGGCGGCACGTGGGCCGGAATCAATGATTATGGCCTGATGGCCGGGGTGCTTAACCGCACCGGTAGCCTGGGGACGGATCCGGAGCACCGTTCCCGCGGCGAACTGCCGCTTGAAGCGCTCGACCATGCCGAGGCCGGAGTCGCGGCGGCAGCCCTCACCGATCTGGACCCCGACGCCTATCGTCCCTTCAATCTGTTTGTCGGCGATTGGCTAGAAGCCCACTGGATTGCGTCGGACGGGAAAGATATCCGCGCCCAGGCGGTTCCTGAAGGGCTGTCCATGCTGACCGATAAGGACCTGAACGATACCGAATCGCCCCGTGTTCGGCGTTTTCTTCCTTTGTTCAAAACGGCGTCCGGGCCCGATCCGGAGACCGGCGACTGGTCGGGGTGGCAGGCTTTGATGGCCGCCAGGCTGGGAATGGACGAATCCCGGGACGCCATGAACATCGAAACGGAAACCGGTTTTGGCACTGTGTCATCATCCCTGATTGCCATTCCCAAGGCCGGCAACCCGGATATCCGTCCGGTCTGGCTATTTACCGCCGGGGCCCCCCACATTGCCCCATATAAGTCAATTACCGGGCTCTAACGGCGACATTGTAACAGCATGGGACTCCTGCTATATCAGGCTTTCATCCTGACAATCCGACCGGTGGAGCCCCCCTGAAATGGCAAGACGCAGACAAATATTCGAGGGCAAGGCCAAAGTTCTCTTCGAAGGCCCGGAGCCAGGCACTGTCGTCCAATATTTCAAGGACGACGCGTCGGCGTTCAACGCCACCAAAAAGGGCACCATTACAGGCAAGGGTGTTATCAATAACCGGATTTCGGAATACCTGATGACCAAGCTCGCGGAAATCGGCATCCCGACCCATTTCATGCGCCGACTGAACATGCGCGAGCAGCTTGTTCGCGAAGTCGAAATCATCCCGATTACGGTTGTCGTGCGCAACATTGCCGCGGGATCACTCGCCAAGCGTTTCGGCATGGCAGAAGGCACGCCATTACCTCGTTCAATCATCGAATACTATTACAAGTCCGACGAGCTGGGCGATCCCATGGTTAACGAAGAACACATCACCGCCTTCGGCTGGGCAACGCCGCCGGAGCTCGACGAAATGATGAACATGACCCTTCGTATCAACGATTTTCTGGGTGGACTGTTCCTTGGCGTCGGCATACGGTTAATCGATTTCAGGCTGGAATTTGGCCGTCTTTGGGAAGACGATTTGATGCGCATCGTTCTGGCCGACGAAATAAGCCCGGATAACTGTCGTTTTTGGGACACCAAAACCGACGAAAAGATGGACAAGGATCGATTCCGCCGTGACATGGGCGGCGTTGAAGAAGCCTATCAAGAGGTCGCCCGCCGTCTCGGGATTCTGCCCGAAAGCGGACCGACGGATATCCAGGGCCCGGAGTTGATGCAGTGAAGGCAAAAATTCATGTGAC
Source organism: Rhodospirillaceae bacterium (assembly GCA_013204045.1). Classification (GTDB taxonomy): domain Bacteria; phylum Pseudomonadota; class Alphaproteobacteria; order Rhodospirillales; family JABHCV01; genus JABMOQ01. The sequence goes on from JABMOQ010000074.1 coordinate 25,812, forward strand.
CCTTAAACAGGGCGTCCTCGACCCGCAGGGCAAGGCCGTTCAAAACGCCTTGGGCTCGCTCGGGTTTTCAGGCGTCGAGAGCGTCCGTCAGGGCAAATACATCGAAATCGACCTGAACGAAACCGATGCTGAACTGGCCAAGGGTGCGGTCGAAGGCATGTGCCAGAAACTGTTGGCCAACACCGTCATTGAGAATTATTCCATAGAAATAGCGGACTAGAAACTTGCACGCTTCCGTCATCGTTTTCCCCGGCTCCAACTGCGATCGCGACGTCAAAGTGGCGCTGGCGGCCAGCATCGGCCATGAACCAGATATGATCTGGCATGGCGACACGGACCTTCCGAAAACCGACCTGATCGTTGTTCCCGGCGGCTTTTCCTACGGCGACTACCTGCGTTCCGGTGCCATGGCCGCCCATTCGCCGATCATGCGCGAGGTCGTCAGCCGCGCCAATGCCGGCGTGCCGGTGCTCGGCATTTGTAACGGCTTTCAGATCCTGACAGAAGCCGGACTGCTGGACGGCGTACTGATGCGCAATGCGAAACTGAAATTTATATGCCGCGATGTGTTCTTGCGGGTCGAACGCACCGACACCCTGTTTACCAGTCATTACACCCAGGGACAGGTCATCCGCATCCCCATTGCCCACCATGACGGCAACTTCGAAACCGATAAAGAAACCCTGAAGCGCCTGGAAGGCGACGGACTGGTGGCCTTTCGCTATTGTGACCAAGGTGGGGATCTTACCATCGAGTCCAATCCCAACGGCTCGATCGCCAGCATCGCCGGCATCTACAACGAAAAGCGTACCGTTCTCGGCATGATGCCGCACCCGGAACGGCTGGTCGACATGCTACAGGGGGGCACCGACGGCAAGCCGATGTTCGACGGGCTAGTGGAGGCTTTGGCCGCCTGAGCCTGAAATTATGAGCGAAATTACCCCCGAACAAATTGCCGAACACGGCCTTTCCGAAGATGAATACCAGCAAGTTCTGGCGATTTTAGGCCGCGCCCCTAATTTAACGGAACTGGGTATCTTTTCGGTCATGTGGTCCGAGCATTGTTCCTACAAATCATCGAAAAAATGGCTGAAAACCTTGCCGACAGAGGCCCCGTGGGTGATTTGCGGGCCCGGCGAAAACGCCGGCATCATCGATATCGGTGACGGCCATGCCATCATCTTCAAGATGGAAAGCCATAACCACCCGAGCTTTATCGAACCCTATCAAGGGGCGGCGACCGGCGTTGGCGGCATCATGCGCGACGTTTTTACCATGGGGGCCAGGCCCATCGCCAATCTCAATGCCCTCAGGTTCGGGCGCCCGGAACATGCGAAAACAAAACATCTGGTTTCCGGTGTCGTCGCCGGCATCGCCGGATACGGCAATTGCATGGGCGTGCCGACGGTCGGCGGCGAATGCGAATTTCACAGCTCATATGACGGCAATATCCTGGTCAACGCCATGACTGTGGGGCTGGCCGAGGCTGACAATATTTTCTATTCAGCCGCCGCCGGGATCGGTAATTCGGTTGTTTACGTGGGATCGAAAACCGGCCGCGACGGCATTCATGGTGCGACCATGGCCTCGACCGAATTCTCAGAGGATTCAGAGGCCAAGCGCCCGACCGTGCAGGTCGGTGACCCGTTCACTGAGAAACTGTTGCTCGAGGCCTGCCTTGAACTGATGGCCACCGACGCCATCGTTGCCATCCAGGACATGGGGGCGGCAGGGCTGACATCTTCCAGCTTCGAAATGGCCTCGAAGGGCGGTGTCGGCATTGATATGGATCTGGACATGGTGCCGCAGCGCGAGGAAAACATGACGGCCTATGAAATGATGCTGTCGGAAAGCCAGGAACGCATGCTGATGGTCCTGAAACCCGGCCGCGAGGACGAGGCCCGCGTTATTTTCGAGAAATGGGAGCTGGATTTTGCCATCGTCGGCAAACTGACCGATAGCAAGCATATGGTCCTGCGCCACAAGGGCGAAATCGTCGCCGACTTGCCCATCGATCCGCTGGCTGAGGCCTCGCCAGAGTATGACCGGCCCTGGGTGGAAACACCGAAAGCGGCTGAAATATCCATCGATGACGTGGCCGCGCCCAATGATCCGATGGCGGTGCTGGCCAAACTGGTTTCCTGCCCCGATCTGGCCTCGAAGCGCTGGATCTGGGAACAGTACGACCACATGGTCATGGCCGATACAGTGCAGCGCCCTGGCGGCGATGCGGCGGTGGTGCGCATCCACGGCACCGGCAAGGCCATCGCCGCAACCAGCGACTGCAGCCCCCGATACTGCTTCGCTGATCCTTTCGAAGGCGGCAAGCAGGTGGTCGCCGAAGCTTGGCGCAACCTGAATGCCGTCGGCGCCAAACCGCTGGCAATCACCGACAACATGAATTTCGGCAATCCGGAACGTCCCGAAATCATGGGCCAGTTCGTCGGCTGCGTAAAAGGCATCGGCGAGGCGTGCACAGCGCTCGACTTCCCCGTCGTTTCCGGCAACGTGTCGCTTTACAACGAAACCAACGGCCAGGGCATTCTGCCGACCCCAACCATTGGCGGCGTCGGCCTGATGGCTGACGTCACCCGCCATGCCGTCGCCGCGTTCACAGGCGAAGGACAAGACATCGTGCTGATCGGCGATACCCTGGGGCATCTGGGACAATCGCTTTATTTGCGCGAGATCGAAGGCCGTGAAGAAGGTGCCCCGCCCCCCGTTAATTTGGCGGCCGAACGTAAAAACGGCGATTTCGTCCGTGAGCTCATTGAAGAAGGCCGTATCAACCAGTGTCATGATATTTCCGGCGGCGGACTGGGCGTGGCGCTCGCCGAAATGGCCATGGCCGGCGGCATCGGCGCAGACATCATTGTTCCTGATAATGCCCCGGCCCTGCACGCATGGCTGTTCGGTGAAGATCAGGCACGCTATGTGGTCGTCACCGATGGGGCTGAGGCGACCATCGATGCGGCGGCAAAAGCCGGTATTACTGCCAATAAAATCGGCGTTACCGGTGGTCTTAAGTTGACAGTTGAGGGCATTGGCACCATATCGGTGACAGATTTACAAAACGGGCACGAGGGGTGGCTGCCTGAATATATGTCATCCCCTTGATATTGTTTATTTATTTTCCTAGGAACTAAAACCATGGCCATGGAAGCCACCGAAATAGAACGCATGATCAAGGAAGCCATGCCGGATGCAGAAATCACCATCGAGGACCTGCGCGGTGACGGTGACCATTATTCGGCGAGTATCGTTTCGGGGGCATTTGAAGGAAAATCCCGCGTTCAACAACACCAGATGGTCTATGACGCATTACAAGGAAAAATGGGCGGTGAACTGCATGCTCTGGCCCTGAAAACCGGGACGCCAGGCGGCGCCTAATACTTACAGAATAAGGAATATCAAAATGAGCGACAACCCCGCATTCGACCGTATCAAAAGTGAAACCAGTGAGTCAGACGTCGTCCTGTTCATGAAGGGCACACCGATGTTCCCGCAATGCGGTTTTTCCGCCGCCGTCGTCGGCGCGCTTACCCAGATGCAGGTCAAATTCAAGGGTATCAATGTCCTTGAGGACGCGGAAATTCGCGAAGGCATCAAAGATTTTTCCAACTGGCCGACGATCCCCCAGCTTTACGTGAAGGGTGAATTTGTCGGTGGGTGCGATATCGTAAAGGAAATGTACGAAACCGGCGAACTTCAAAAAATGTTCGACGACAAGAGCATCGAGTACGCTGCTTAAGATTTCTGGCAGCAAATGGATTTAGAAAAGGCCGCCCCGGCTTAATTGCAGGGGCGGCCTTAGTTTTTCCCCCTGTTATCCTGAATTTTGCTCTATTAGTCTTCAACAGATATTTGATTTCCGGGAGCTGAATAGTGACGCCTTCCAAGCTGTTTAAGGAATTGTGCAACCTGCCTCGCTTTCGGCTCGTCACCTTGTTGGCGCTGCCGGTGGTTTTTATGACCGTCTCGATGCTGATGCGCCATAGTGCCGGCCCTTTCTGGCTGTGGTCGAATCTTGACCCGGATTACTGGTATCTGATCGATTCACTTAACATGGTCAATGGTCACTGGCCGCTGCACATTGCCCATCCCGGGACCACGGTTCAATTGATCGGCGCCCTTTTCATAAAGGCGATGCATCCCCTTACCTCTACCGATGAGATCAACCGGCTGGTGCTCACAAATCCGGAGCTATATTTGCCCCTCATCGGTCGCGTATTTATAACCCTCAATACCTTCGCCTTAATATTTGTTGGCTTGACGGGATATTTAGTATTTCGCGACCTGACCGCCGCATTACTGCTTCAGATGGGGCCATTCCTGTCGAAACTGATCTTCAAGTGGTCGCTTCATGTCTCACCAGAACCGTTGCTGGTAACGACGGTTATCGCAATCTCCATCGTTACCGTGCTGGCCCTTCGGGAAGGGCAGCTTGAAAAAAATAGCACCCGATATGCCCTGGCCTTCGCTGTTATCGCCGGCTTTGGCATGGCGACGAAAGTGACATCGGCAGGCCTCTACCTGCTGCCAATTGCCCTTCTTTGGAACCTTCGCGCAAATGCCCTCTACGCCGTCATGGCCGTCATCGCGATCATCTTCTTCACCCTTCCTGCCGCCGGATCGTACGGAATGATCATTGACAGGCTGTCCATGATTTCATCGTCCAGCGGATTCCACGGCGGCGGTCCACAGACATTTATCGACTTCAGCACCTATCCAAGAAATCTGATACGGGTATCGAGCCGACCGATGTTCTTTGTTGTCCTTTTAGTCGGCCTTGGACTGGTTGTGGCCGTGTTCAGGAAATGCCGCAGCGAGGGCCGCCCCTTCCCGGTTGTCGGGCGGGCAATGGCCGGACTATGCCTGAGCTTTGTCGGTCAGGCCATGCTGGTCGCCAAGCACCCGGCCGGGCATTATATGGTGCCGGCGCTGGTTGCCAGTGCTTTGGGGCTTACATTGATATATCAGTTATCGAAGGAACTGCTTTTATCTGACGGAACCGGACTGAAAAGGCTGCGTCGGGGATTTACTCTTTTGCTGTTAATCTTGATCGCGGCGCAAAGCAATTCCCTGTGGGGGCTGAACAAGCAATTCACAGATCGCACTGCCAAAGTCGCCACCATCGATGAAACCCCCTATGGGCAATGCGCACGTATTTATTTCTGGCCGGCATCCCATCCGCTGTACGCCCTGTTCATGGGCAGCTGGAACGCCAAGTATTCCTTTGCCGAAACCCTGGATGCCCTCTTCCCCGACAAATCGGTAATGTATTTCACCAATGACGGTGAATTGCATGGACTGCAAGGCCTGCGCGATCCCAACGCCCTGCCGGAACAGTATTCCTGCATTTACGCCCGCGGTGAACGCCCGGATGGGTCGCTGAAAATATTGAATGACGCCTTTTCCGCCTACCCGGTCAAAGGCCGCTGTCAGAACGGCCATGAAGCGGTTTTTACCTGGGGCCTCGATTGCCGAGATAAACAAAAATAAAAAAGGCGACCCCTTTGCGGGAGCCGCCTTTTTCGTATTCCGGTTTTCCGGTTCGCTTAACGCGAATAAAATTCGATGACCAGATTTGGTTCCATCTGCACCGGATACGGCACGTCGGCCAAAATCGGCTGACGAATGAAGGTGCCCTTCATTTTTTTCATATCCACGTTTAGATAATCCGGAATATCACGTTCCGGCGATTCGCGGGCCTCGAGGACAATCGGAATATCGCGGGATTTTTCGCGAATTTCAACTTCATCGCCCTCAGAAACAAGATAGGACGCGATGTTGACCTTTTTACCGTTAACTTTGATATGGCCGTGATTGACGAACTGACGAGCCGCGAAAACGGTCGGCACGAATTTCATACGGTAGATAACCGCATCAAGGCGGCGTTCCAGAATACCGATCAGGTTTTCCGACGTATCGCCACGGCGACGTACGGCCTCGGCGTAATAACGGCGGAACTGCTTTTCGGTAATGTTGCCGTAGTAGCCCTTCAGTTTCTGCTTGGCCATCAGCTGGGTGCCATAATCGGTCTCTTTACGGCGGCGCTGACCATGCTGTCCGGGGCGCGTTTCACGGGTGTTGATGGGGCTTTTCGGGCGACCCCACAGATTGACGCCGAGGCGTCGATCAATCTTGTATTTCGAACTCGTTCTTTTGCTCATTTTCTACTCACTCGTTTACCGGTTGTTATTGTCCCAATAGGCACCATCCACCCTATGAGGCGACTGGCACGGGGCACTTTTGGCCCTCATTCTTGGGAGTAAGGGCCGGAATATACGCATCCGTCCCCAAAAGGCAAGGGTAAACGTCGGAAATACCTGATTCCAGCCCCGTCAGGAGGGGTCGAGCTCGGTATCCCAATACAGAAAATCGCGCCAGCTTTCGTGTAAGTGGTTGGGCGGGAAGGCGCGGCCGTTTTCCAACAGCTCGAAGGGGCTTGGCCGGGATGGCATACGAAGCGGATAAACCCCGGATTCCTTGGGCAGACGATGGCCCTTGCTCAGGTTACACGGCGAGCAGGCGGTGACCACGTTGTTCCACAACGTCGCCCCGCCCTTGGAACGGGGCGTCACATGATCAAAGGTCAGATCCTCGGCCTGGAAGGCTTTGCCGCAATACTGACAGGCGAAGCTGTCACGCAGGAACACATTGAACCGGGTAAACGCCGGATTGCGGGCAATCGGCACATAATCCTTCAGGGAAATGACGCTCGGCAGCTGCATTTCCAGAGTCGGTGAATGAACCACTTGTTCGTATTCTGAAACGACATTTACGCGGCTCATGAACACCGCCTTGACCGTATCCTGCCACGACCACAGAGACAGCGGAAAGTAGCTCAACGGCCGGAAGTCGGCGTTGAGAACCAGGGCCGGGTAGCGTTCGAAAGCTGCGGACACCTCATTTACTCCCTCAATCGTGAGGAAAGGATACTACATGTTGTGGGCGATGCAACACCCCTGCCCCCCTAGCCGAGCACCCGGCCTAGGAAATTCTGCCCCAGACGGATGCATTCTTCGTCGATGCCATGGGGCAGGCCGGGACGGATATGGGATTCGACGTCAATGCCGACCGATTCAAGGCCGTGAACGGCGTCGGGCAGTGCGGCCACCGGCAGCACCGGGTCGGCGTCGCCGTGGGTCAGCAACACCGGCGGACGGGATTTTATTTCCGACGCCAGCAAGTCCGCACCGACCAGCATGCCGGAATAGCCGATAATCCCGGCCAATTGCCTTTCCCGCCTTAGCCCGACATACAGCGACATCATGGTGCCTTGGGAAAAGCCGATCAGCACCAGTTTGTCCTCGCTAAGACCGGTTTCGGTCAATTGATCGTCGATAAACTTGTTCAGTATGGGAGCCGCCGACATAGCCCCTTCGAGCCGAGCCTTGGGGCTGGAATCCTGCAAGGAGAACCATTGATAGCCGACGGGAGCCATATCGAAGCCGAAAGGCGCGTTCGGTGAGACAAACCGGGCATCGGGTAATACAGCCTGAAAATGCGGCGCCAGACCGATCAGGTCGTTGCCGTCCGAGCCCAGACCATGCAACAGCAGCACCAATTGTTTCGGCGCCGCCCCGGAAGCGGGGGCCAGAACCGGGCCGGCAAGAGTTGGCAGATCAGACACAGGCTACGATCCCTCGGGCTCATCGATCAGGGGATAGCTCGTCCTTGGCGGTAGCCGATGCACAACATACGCAATGGCGACCAGGGCAACGGTGCCGAAGAGCATCGGCTCCAGCAGGAACATCGGCCCCGGGTCGCTCAGCATGATCACCACTGGCGTTGCCCCGGCCGGCGGATGAGTCAGCCTGAAAGCGACCATCAGCCCGATCACCAGACCAACGGCTAGGGCGACTGCCCACCAATCGGGCGGCAGAAAAGACCGAAGCCCCAACGTCACCGCCGTCGCCAACATATGTCCGCCGATAACGTTGGCGGGTTGTGACAGCGGGCTTTGCGGCACCCCGAACAGCAACACGCAGGACGCCCCGAAGGGGGCAATCAGAAAGGGCTCGGTCGTGACGCTGCCGAGCCAGCCGACGAAACCCATACCGAGCATGGCGCCGATTCCGGCCTTGAACCAGAAGATGCGTGGGTGGCCCGGCTGATGCCTGCGAATGAATGATTTAATACTCATGGCCGCCTTTATAACCATTGTCGGACGGGTGTGCTATCAATCTTGCATGACAAAACCCTTGCACACCCGCTTTGCCCCCAGCCCGACCGGCCTGCTGCATTTGGGCCATGCCTATTCGGCCCTGTTCACCGCCGAACAGGCACAGCAAACGGGTGGACGCTTTATTCTGCGTATGGAGGATATTGACCCCGTCCGCTGCCGGGCCGAATTCGAGGACGCCATATATGATGATCTGGCATGGCTCGGCCTGGAGTGGGAGCAACCGGTGCGGCGGCAGTCGGAACACATGGATGACTACGGCCAGGCGCTGGCGACCCTGGAAGGCATGGGCCTGCTGTATCCTTGTTTTTGCACCCGCAAGGAGATCAAGGCCGAGATCGAGCATGCCGCCCACGCCCCCCACCATTCAGGCATCGGCCCGGACGGGCCGCTTTACCCCGGAACATGCCGTACCCTTTCAGAAGACGACCGCCAGAGCCGCAAGCAGGCCGGGGGTCCCTTCGCGCTGCGTCTCCATATGGAAAAGGCCCGTGCCGCCGCAAACCACCCGCTTGTCTGGCGCGATCTTGGCCAAGGCGAGATAACGGCCAGCCCTGAAATTTTCGGTGATGTGGTATTGGCCAGAAAAGACACCCCGACCAGCTATCATCTGGCGGTCACCATCGATGATCATTTGCAGGGCATCACGCTGGTTACCCGCGGCGAAGACCTGCTTCCATCGACCCATGTGCACAGGTTGCTGCAGGACCTGCTGGGGCTGGACGTTCCCCAATACCGTCACCACGGGCTTATTACCTGCGATGAAGGCAAGCGGCTGGCGAAACGCGATGCATCGCAGACCATCCGGGCCCTGCGCGCGGCCGGAAAAAGCCCGGCGGATGTGCGGAAAATGGCCGGACTATAAAGTCCCGTCGATCACGTATTTCAATATCCGCACCACCTGTTCCGGCGTTTCGGCGGTGGCCAGCGCAGCGGCATCGACTTCTTTTAACGGATGATTGATGTCGGCATCGTGCAGGGTGATGATCGGCAAATTCAGGGCCGCCGCATAACCGGCATCGAAGGCGGCATTCCACTGTTTATACTTATCGCCGAAACGCACCACCACCACATCGGCCCGTTCAATCATGGTGCGGGTACGGATAGCATTAATGCTGGCACCCTTTCGGTCCTTCCAGAAATCATCCGCTTCTGCGCCCAGTATTTCGACGCCGCAATCATCGCTGCTGGCATGATCGGTGACGGGACCTGAAAAATCAATATCGAGACCCGCCTTCCGGGCACCCTTTTCAATGCGCATCCGCCAGTCGCTGTGAATTTCACCGGACAGGTATACAGATAAAGTATCGTCGGTCATTTCGCTTTCCTTAGAAATTACTTAAGCCGCCTGAGCCCGTGAACCAGAGTATCATATTCCGGGTGGTCCGGCTCTAGATAACCATGGCGGATCAAAAAGTCGATAACCACCAGGGCGCAGTTGAATTTAAAATCATCAGTACCCTGCACCCGTTCCATAACCTCGGCCATGGACATCAAGCAAAAATCCTCGATCTCGCCATCCGTATTGCGAGGCTCAAAGTCTGAGGGCAGCAACAGATCATATACGAAAAGCACGTCACGGCGCAGGCCTTCCGGGCGCTCGGTAACGTACGTGACTGCCCCGACAGGGATACTGCTGGCGGCTAATTCAGCGGGAATATCGGCTTCTTCCGCGCATTCCTTGATCAGATTATCGATTAACGAAATACCGGTCGGCTGGCCGCCAGCGACGATCTGGTCCAGCTTGCCGGGCCCTGTCGGCTTGCTCAGGCTACGCCGGCCGATCCACATGGCAAAGCCGTCAGCGGCCTCGACGATGCCGTTCAAGTGGACGCCATAGCCGATGGTTCCGAACAATGGCACTGCGGCGCGCTCTATTTCCAACAGCGCAGGTGCCGTAAACGACGCACCGACCGGATAACGTTCGCCGCGCCAGCCGGAAATATCGCCACGATCCATCAGTGTATCGAGGACGCCTGCGACGGCATCGGTGCGGGCGTCGAACCCTTCCAGTCCATGGGCCAGACGCACCATCTGATCATCGATTCGGAACACATCTTTGTATTCACCCAACACCCGCGAAAATGCCGGCTTTATATAACCGACGGTCAGGCCATCGACGATAAAGGGTTGATATGTCTCTAGGTTCGGGGCCGCGCAGGCGGCGATGCGATCAATATAACTCAAGGGAACAGGCCCTCCATTGTTGACGCGAGCGATCATAGAGCC
>JABMOQ010000075.1 GCA_013204045.1 Rhodospirillaceae bacterium
GACTATTCAGGCCGCGTGGACGAACGGCCGATCGAGCAGGTCGTCGTCGAATGTGGCACCGAGCCCCTGGACGGCCTCTATTTCGACCTCAAGGACGCTTCCATAAACCGGGGCGCCGTCGATTATGACGCCCTGATCGCCGGTCGGGCGCAGGGTATTAACCGCAACGGCGATGGCCAATACCGGCTCTACCGGATCGGCGATGCGGTGTCATCGCGCAACATCCACGCCGCTATTTATGACGCCCTGCGCCTGTGCAAGGACATCTAGACATCCAGCGCCTGGACGTATTCGGCGTTTTCCTGGATGAACTTGAAGCGCATTTCCGGTTTCTTGCCCATCAGGTTTTCAACCAGCCGATTGGTTTCCCGGCGTTCGATCCGGTCGTCGTCGGAATGGCCGGGCGGCAGGATGACCCGGAGCAGGGTCCGCTTGTCCGGGTCCATGGTGGTTTCCTTGAGCTGCGCCGCCGGCATTTCGCCGAGGCCCTTGAAGCGGCTGATCTCGACCTTTGCCTTGCCGGGAAACTCTTTTTTCAGCAGCTCGTCCTTGTGGGCGTCGTCGCGGGCGTATAGGGAGCGGGTTCCCTGGGTGAGCCGGTAGAGCGGCGGAAGTGCCAAAAAAAGATGACCATCTTCAATGAGTTGCGGCATTTCCTTAAAGAAAAAAGTCATCAGTAACGAGGCGATGTGGGCGCCATCCACGTCGGCATCGGTCATGATAATGATGCGCTCGTAGCGCAAGGCGGACTCGTTATAGCGCTCGCGGGTGCCGCAGCCGAGGGCCTCTATCATGTCCTGAATTTCCTGGTTGGCGCGGATCTTGTCGTCGGTGGCGTTGGCCACATTCAGGGTCTTGCCGCGCAACGGCAGAATGGCCTGGGTCTCGCGGCGGCGGCCGGATTTGGCCGAGCCGCCGGCGGAGTCGCCTTCGACCAGGAACAGTTCGGTGCCGTCGGCGGTGGTGCGGGTGCAATCGGTCAGCTTGCCGGGCAGCCGGAGTTTGCGGGTGGCACTGGCCCGTTTGGTTTCCTTGTTGTCGCGCTTGCGCAGGCGTTCCTCGGCCCGCTCGACGATACGCTCGAGCAATGCCTTGGCGGTATTGGGATCGCCAGTCAGCCAGTGGTCAAAATGGTCGCGGACGGCGTTTTCGACCAGCTTATGGGCCTCGACGGAGGCCATCTTTTCTTTCGTCTGGCCCTGGAACTGGGGGTCGGCGATGAACACGGAGAGCATGACGCAGGCCCCGCCGAGCACGTCATCGCCGCTGATTTTTGCCGCCCCCTTATTGTTGACGAGTTCGCCATAGGCCCTAAGCCCCTTGTTGAGGGCGCTCTTGAAGCCGTTTTCATGGGTCCCGCCAAGGGGCGTCGGCACGGTGTTGCAATAGGAATTGAAATAGTCCTGCTCGTCGATGGGCCAGGCGACGGCCCATTCGGCCTTGCCCCCCTTGCCCCCGGAGTCGCCATTCAGTTTGGCCTCGCCGGAAAACAGGACCGGGGTCAGGGTCTTGCGGCCTTCCAGTGTCGAGGCCACATAATCGGCCAGCCCGCCGGGAAAATGCAGGGTCGCCTTGTCCGGCGTTTTGTCATCGCCCTTGATTAGCTTGGCGGCGCATTTCCAGCGGATTTCCACGCCCCGGAACAGATAGGCCTTGGAGCGCGCCATGCGGAACAGGATGGCCGGGCGGAAATGGGGGTTTTTGCCGAATATCTGGCTATCGGCGTTGAAACTGATGGCGGTACCCCGGCGGTTCGGCGCCTTGCCGATTTTTTTCAGGGGCCCGGTCGGTTTGCCACGTTTATAAGATTGTGCCCACAGGGCCTTGTCGCGAGCAATCTCGACGGTCAGCTTTTCAGATAGCGCGTTGACCACGGACAGGCCGACCCCGTGCAGGCCGCCGGATGTTTCGTAGGCATTGCCGGAAAATTTTCCGCCCGAATGCAGGGTCGTCAGAATAACCTCCAACGCCGACTTGTTCTTGAACTTGGGGTGCGGGTCGATGGGAATACCGCGGCCGTTATCGGTCACGGTGACAATCTGGTCTTCCGATAATTCAACGGTGATCTGGCTGGCGTGGCCGGTGATGGCCTCGTCCATGGAATTATCGAGCAGTTCGGCGACCAGGTGGTGAAGGGCATGCTCGTCGGTGCCGCCGATGTACATGCCGGGACGCAGGCGCACCGGCTCCAGCCCTTCCAGAACCTCGATATCCTTGGCCGAATAGCCGCCGCCTTTGGGTTTGGGGGCTGTCGCCGCCTTGGCCGGTGGCTTGGCGGTGGCTTTTGCCTTGGGTGCGGGCTTTTTCTTTGGAACAGCCTTCTTTTGGGTCTTTTTCTTCGCCGCCGTGTCGAACAGATCAGCCATAACCGTGTCGCTCTATGCTTTCAGAATATGTACCCATGGCCGATATAACCACAGCATATGGTATATATCAGCTTAGTGGGCCGGGCGGCGAAAAAAAAATGAAAAAACAAAGCCATTTTATTCAATGAAATCAAAGGACCAGTAAAATCAGGTAGCCGCTGGCGAACAGCGAGCCGAGGGCGGCGAATTCCCGGGCGAAGGTGTGTCCGGTTTCCGGGGTGGGGGCGTTGATCATGTCAGGTTCCTTATTCATGGCGGCAAAGCTTGAGTCAAAGCAGGGTGATTTAATAACTGTAATATAAAAAGAACAAAATAGCAACATAAATTATATTCCTTTATTTATTCAA
>JABMOQ010000076.1 GCA_013204045.1 Rhodospirillaceae bacterium
GCTCGAAATAGGCGCTGTCATCATCGACACCGTGCAGGCGCAGGAAGGGCAGAATCTCGACGCCCAGCTTATGCAGGCGCCCGATGGACATGTCGCGCACGTACTGCTGGATGCTCCAGCCGGGCATATAACCGTTGACGCAAAGCCGCACCCGGCAGCCTTCCCGGGTCAGCTTTTCGGCCATGCCGATACCGATCCAGTTGCAGCTCCAATCGGCGATGACCACCGAGGCGCCGACTTGGGCCTCATTTTTCAATACCTGCCAGGCATCGAGCACCTGGGCGCCGTCGCCAATTTCCATGTCCGGGCGCCGGGGCCCGGCGCCGGTGGCGATGATTACCGCGTCCGGGGCCTCGGCCTCGATCAGGGGGCGCCCGGCGGCGGTCCCTAAAACCACAGTGACCCCGGCCAGGGTCATTTCATGGGCAAGGTTTGTGATGATGCCGCCGAACTCGGCGCGCTCGGGCAACAGCCCTGCCAGCAGCGCCTGACCGCCCAACTGGCTGGCGGCTTCGTAAAGGGTCACACTGTGGCCGCGCTCGGCGGCCACGGCGGCGGCCTTCATGCCTGCCGGTCCGCCGCCAACAACCACAACCTTGCGCGGCTTTTGCACTTTCTGGGGTGCGCCATAGGTGAGCTCGCGGCCGGTTTCCGGATGCTGGATGCACGATATGGGATAGCCGGTCAGGAAGTGGCCGATGCAGGCCTGATTACAGCCGATACAGGCGCGGATGTCATCGGCCTTGCCGCCCCCGGCCTTGTTGGCCATGGCGGGATCGCAGATCATCGCCCGGGTCATGCCGCAAGCGTCGGCCTGGCCGGCTTCGATCATGGCGTCGGCGATCTGCGGCTGGTTGATGCGCCCGGTGGCGATCACCGGTTCCGTCACCCGGGCCTTGATCGCCGCCGCAAAGGGGGCGGTGTAGCCGGCTTCCATGAACATGGGCGGGACAATATGGGTCGATCCCGCGAGCGTTGCCGAGGCCCCGGCGACGACGCTGAAATAATCAAGGCCGCCGTCATCGCTTAGCGCGCCGCAAATTTCCGACACTTCATCGCCGGTCAACCCGCCGTGGCTCAACTCGTCGCCGGAGATACGCAGGCCCAGGCAGAAATCCTTGCCGGTGCGGGCGCGGATGGCGGCGATGATGTCGCGGATGAATTTCAGCCGTCCGTCGAAACTGCCGCCATAGGCATCCCCCCGAAGGTTGATCCGGGGGTTCAGGAACTGGGCCGGCAGATAGGCGTGACTGGCGACAATTTCGGCGCCGTCCAGACCGGCTTCCTTGAAATGGGCTGCGCCCAGGGCGTAGCCGGCGACGACCTCTTCGATCAGGTCGGTGGACATGGGGGCGGGCATCACATGAAAGCGCTCGTTAGGGACCGCCGAGGGGGCGTAGGAAACCGGCTGGCTGCCGTCGGCGGACTCGATAATCTCGCGGCCCGGATGAAACAGCTGCCCGAACAGGGCCGTGCCATGGGCGTGGACCGTTTCGGCCAGGCGTTTGTAGCCGGGAATGCACTCGGGGGAATAGGCGCGGATCGGATGGCGAACGAAGACGCCACTGCCGTGAACCAGGGCGACCTCGACAATAATAAGGCCGGCACCGCCTGCGGCCCGGGCCTGATGGTAGGCGATCATCGCCGGGCTAACGCCATTCTCATCGGCCATGGCCACTTCATGGCCGGTCGAAACAATGCGGTTCTTCAAGGTCACGCCGCCCAACGTCAACGGCTTGAACAAGTGTGGGAACGGCGTCGCGGTCATGGGGGCACTTTCCGTTGTCGGTGATGTGCATGGTAGCCATCCCCACCGCCAAGGCAAACGATTTGCAGAGCGCGTGCCGGGGAGGATTTTCTTGACAAAAGCCAAACATAGGATTATATTCTGTGAGCCTTTTTGGCCCCATATGAGCCCGTCTTGAAAATTTATGGCCATTGATTTTAAACGATAAAATGGCTTTGTTTTTTCATTTTTTTTATTTTCGGGCTTTTGGGGTCCTAAACTGCCCGGGCCAATATGACCGAAACGGGTCAATAAATGTCGTATTGTGGCCGGAATCGCACCCGCGTCTGGGTGTCAATGCGGGGCATAAAATGATTGCTACACCAGGGATGGAGAACACCCAATGGCCACGTCCAAGCGCTCGCCGAAAAAAGCGGTAAAAAAGAAAGTCGTAAAAACCAAAAAAGCTGCGAGTGGAAAATCTACTCAGCACGGCAAGCCGAGAAGCGACATCGAAATCGCCCAGGCCGCCAAGATGTTCGAAATTAAAGACATCGCCAAACAGCGGCTGGGCATCGACGAAAAACATCTGGAGCCCTACGGCCACTACAAGGCCAAGCTGTCGCTGGACTATATCAAGTCCCTCGACAAGCAGCCCAACGGCAAGCTGATCCTGGTCACCGCGATCTCTCCCACACCGGCCGGTGAAGGCAAGACGACGACCACGGTCGGGCTTGGCGACGCGCTTAACCGGATCGGCAAGAAAGCCATGATTTGCCTGCGCGAACCCAGCCTGGGGCCGTGTTTCGGACTCAAGGGCGGCGCCGCCGGCGGCGGTTACTCTCAGGTCGTACCCATGGAAGACATCAACCTGCATTTCACCGGCGATTTTCACGCCATCGGTGCCGCCAACAACCTTTTGGCGGCATTGATCGACAACCACATTTACTGGCATGAGAACGACAAGACCGCACTGGACAACCGGCGCATCACCTGGCGCCGCGCCGTCGATATGAATGACCGCTCTCTCCGCGACATCGTTACCTCGCTGGGCGGTGTCGCCAACGGCGCCCCCCGGCAGGGCGGATTCGACATAACGGTGGCCTCCGAAGTCATGGCCATCCTGTGCCTGTCGAAAGACCTCAAGGATTTGCAGCGCCGCCTGGGCAACATTATCGTCGGTCAGACTCGCGACAAGAAGCCGGTGACGGCGAAACAGCTCAAGGCCCACGGCGCCATGTCGGCGCTGCTCAAAGAAGCCATGATGCCGAACCTGGTGCAGACCCTGGAAAACAATCCGGCGTTCATTCACGGCGGCCCGTTCGCCAACATCGCCCACGGCTGCAATACCATTATCGCCACCAAGACGGCGTTGAAGCTCACCGACTATGTGGTCACCGAGGCCGGTTTCGGCGCCGACCTGGGGGCCGAGAAATTTTTTGACATCAAATGCCGCAAGGCCGGCCTGAAGCCCGACCTGGTGGTGCTGGTGGCAACCATCCGGGCGTTGAAGATGCACGGCGGTGTCGCGCGCAAGGACTTAGGCGCCGAGAACGTCGCCGCCGTCGAGGCCGGGTTGGCCAACCTGGAACGCCATGTTTCCAACATCCGCCATTTCGGTTTGCCGCCCATGGTCGCCATCAACAAGTTTTCCGCCGACACGGCGGCCGAAATTGCCATCGTCAAAGAGCGCTGCGCCGAGTTGGGGATCGTCGCAGTGGAATCAGACCATTGGGCGTCGGGCAGTGCCGGAGCCGAGGAACTGGCGAAAACGGCGGTTCGGGAAATTGAAAACCACAAGGCCCATTTCCATCCCCTGTACCCGGACGAGATGACGCTGTGGAACAAGATCCGCACCATCGCCACGTCGCTTTACGGGGCCGAGGATGTGATCGCCGATAAGAAAATCAGGACCCAGATCACCGAATACCAGAAAGACTACGGTCACTTCCCCATCTGTATGGCCAAGACCCAGTACAGTTTTTCATCGGATCCCAATCTGCTGGGGGCACCGACGGGACACGTATTGCCGATCCGCGAGATCAGGTTATCGGGCGGGGCGGAATTCCTGGTTGTCGTGTGCGGCGACATCATGACCATGCCCGGCCTGCCCCGGGTACCTGCGGCCAACAATATCCAGATCGACGATTCGGGGAAAATTACCGGCCTGTTCTGACCGGGGCGGGGTCAGGCGAGTTTCCCGGCGTTGCGTTCGGGCGGGAACGTGACGGTGACGGTGGTACCAATGTTCGGTGTGCTGTCAATATCCAGGGTGCCGCCATGGACCTGGCAAAGGGCCCGGGTCAGGGGCAGGCCAAGGCCGGTGCCTTCCTGCCTGCGGGCAAGATCGCTGGTCGCCTGACCGAAAGATGTCAGGGCGGTGACGATGTCTTCGGCGCTCATGCCGACGCCGGTATCTGAGACGGATACTTCTATAGACCCGTCTTTTTCAAACGAGCCGCTGACCGTCACCGTGCCGCCTTCGGGGGTGAATTTTACGGCATTGGTCAAAAGGTTGATCAATATCTGCTTGAATCGAAGCTCATCGGCAAAAAGCAACGGCATGTCCGGGGGGGTGTCCGACAACAGGATTATGTCCATTTTTGCGGAACGCAGGCGGATCAGTTTAATGACATTGTCGATGGCTTGTCCGACATCAATGTTTTCTTCGTAAAGTTCCATCTTGCCGGCTTCGACCCTGGACAGATCCAGGATGTCATTGATCAGTTCCAGCAAGTGGTGGCCGGAATCGCGAATGTTTACAATATATTCGACATATCGTTTCTCGCCGATCGGCCCAAACAGCTCCCGGCTCATGGCGTCGGCAAAACCGATGACCGCATTCAGCGGCGTCCGCAATTCATGGGACATGTTGGCCAGGAATTCCGACTTGGCGCGATTGGCGATTTCGGAGTCTTCCTTGGCCTTCAACAATTCACGAGTGCGCTCGGCGACGCGGCGCTCAAGATCCTGGTTCATCTGAAGGATTTTCGCCTCGGCCTGTTTGCGTTCCGAAATATCCTCGACGACGGCGACAAAATGAGTAATTTTATCGGCCTCGGATTTGATCGCCGAAATGGAAACGAAAGTCCAGAACGTGGTGTTGTTGCGGCGCCGGTTGAGTAGTTCGCCGCGCCATTCGGAACCGGCGCGGACGGCCTTCCATATTTTTTGGACCGTTTCGGGGGATTGTTCCAGGGGGTTGAGAATTTCCGGCGTTTCGCCGACCACGTCGGGCAGTTCATAGCCGGTCATTTCGGTGAACTTCTGGTTGACGTAATTGATCCGGCCAAGGGGGTCGGTCAGAATGACTCCTGCCGGGCTGTGCTCGACGGCCTCGGAGAACATATTCAGATCGGCCTCGCGCTGGTGGATGGTCTCGGCCATGGCGTTGAAGGACTGGGCCAGTGTCGAAAGTTCGTCGCCTGTGTCAAAGCCCGATATTTTGCGGTAGTCGCCTTCCCGGATGGCATTTGCGCCTTTGACCAGCTTGTCGATCGGCGCCGAAACCGCCCGGTTGATGTAAAGGATACCGCCGGGACCGACCAGAAGACCGACCAGCAACAAGGCGAGAATCTCGGCTTTGCGGAAGGCTCTCAATTCGGACGTCAGCAGATCGTTGGGAATCCCGAACAGGAAAATCGTTTTCTCCCCTTGGGTTAACTCGATATGGGCGGCACCCAGGAAATAGGTTTCCGACGGAATCCAGCGGACGGCATCAGAGGTAATATGCAGGTTATCCAGGGCCGGCATGTTATGGGGCATGGGCGGCAGGTCTATTTTGGCCAACGCGCTGCTTTCGCGACTGGCGACGATGGCATGGTTGGCGGCCACATACATGAATTCGGCCCCGGTGGCGCGGGACATTTTTTCGGCGAAGCCCTCGTCAAGGAAGCGAATGGCCTGTATGGCCCCGACAAGACGCTCCGTGCCATCGGGAGCCATGACTTTTACGGGCGCCGTCAGTTCCATGGCCACGCCTCTCAGCGAAGGCTTCAGGGCAAAGGATGCAAGCGAAGAAATGGCAGGCACGTTCACGGCCCCGACAAGCTCGGGCACGGTCAGGGTTTCGCTGAAAGGCCCGTTCTGGCCCACGCCGATATAATAAACCGGGGCACCGTTGTGAAAAGATTCATAACCGAATGTCTGTCTACCTTTGGCGCTGCGCACATAAAAGGCGCTGAGGGCGGAGTCTGCATCATAGGCCGCGATCAAATCGAGGCCGGAGGCCTGTGCATGATCGGCAAACTCGGCGACAAGCAGGCGTTTTTCGCCACCGAAAAGGGTGGCATTGTAATTGGCCGGATCCTGATAGCCGCTGATCAGGTTCAGGGATGCGATGACTTCTTTTTTGCCGGTCAGAAGGCTGGTGCTTTCGAGAAGGTGATTTTCACCATGCTCCAGTTCCTGGCGCAGGATCTCGAAGGATTTAAGTATGTGCTCTTGCGATGTTTTTTTCTGCCAATCGGTAATCAGGAAGGTAAAAAGAAAGCCGACAGAGAGCAGCGTAACAATGACCGTGCCGAACCACAGCAACATGATTTTGTGTTTCAGTTTCAGGTTCAACGGCATGGTCTATTTTATTCCCAAAAAAAGCAGAGGCCCTAAAAAATCGGGGCAATCTGCTCTACGTTATCGCGGGTGATTATCTGGGATTGGACCAGAATTTCCTTGGGCACTTTTTCACCGGCAAGGATTTTCATAGCATATTCGATCCCTTCGCGGGCGACGGTGGGGTATATAAAGGTGGCCGATTGCACACCCTTGCGGATGGCGTCGCGGGCCTCGGAAATATAATCGATGCCGACGGTGGGGATGCTGGCCGGGTCTATGCCTGCCCTTTTCAGCGCCAACCGTGCACCAACGGCCATAC
>JABMOQ010000077.1 GCA_013204045.1 Rhodospirillaceae bacterium
CAGCCGGGCCGCCAAGGCTGGAAAGATCCGTAAAATTGGCCCGAAGCTCTATACAGCAAACCTAATGGATTCACCGGAGCAGGTTGTCAGACGAAATTTTTGGCACATCGCGGGGACGATTTTCCCCGGCGCCGTCGTCGTCGACCGGACGGCCCTTGAGAATATACCTGCATCCGATGGATCGGTATTTCTCTCTTCTGCCTCAACTCGTGAGGTTGAGTTGCCCGGAATCACACTTCGGTCAAGGAAGGGGCAAGGGCCCCTTGAAGAGGACCGCCCGTTCATTGGCGGGCTGTTCATTTCAAGCCCGGCCCGCGCATACCTCGAGAACATGGCACCTTCGCGGGCTCGCAAGGGTGTGGCCAGACGCCTGCCTCGCGAAGAAGTGGAGCAACGGCTCGACGCTGACATTCGAATCAAGGGTGAGGACTATATTAAAGCGCTTCGTGACGAGGTTCGACGAATCGCGCCGAAACTCCGTCTGGAAAAAGCGCAGGCTGAGTTGGACAAAATTATTGGCACGTTACTCGGCACCCGTGACGCTAAGATCAAAAGCGACATCGCATCCGCCAGGGCTGCCGGTCAACCATTCGACCCACACCGCTTAGACCTGTTTACGGCCCTACATGAAGAGCTCATGAGGACCGACGCCCCGATACGGCGGGATCCGAATATCGCCGGGATGAGCATCAACCTCCCCTTTTTTGAAGCGTATTTTTCAAACTTCATCGAAGGCACTGAGTTCGAGGTGTCCGAAGCCGCCGAAATCGTATTCGAGGGACGCATCCCCGAACAGCGCCCGGCTGACGCTCACGATATTCTTGGGACCTGCCGGGTTGTATCCAGCAAAAATGAAATGTCCAAATTGCCAGAGACGCCGGAAGAATTTGTATCTCTTATGCAAGCTCGTCATGCCCAGATAATGGAAGGTCGCCCTGACAAAGCTCCCGGCCAGTTTAAAACCCGTGCAAACCAAGCTGGGGCAACACTATTTGTGGAGCCCAGCTTAGTGGAAGGGACACTAAAACGCGGCTTCGAGATTTATCAGGCAATTAACGAGCCATTCAATAGGGCCGCATTCATGATGTTCCTGGTTGCAGAGGTTCATCCGTTCGCGGATGGCAACGGCAGGCTTGCCCGTATCATGATGAATGCAGAGTTGGTCGCGGCAGACGAGTGCCGGATCATCATCCCGACGATCTATCGCAATAACTATCTGGCAGCCCTCAGAGCATTATCTCAAATCCAAGCAGCGGAACCAATGATTCGAATGCTGAATTTTGCTCAGAAATATACGATGTCCATCGATTTCAGCACCTACGAAACTGCAGAATCAGAGCTACGGCAAACGAATGCATTCATGGACCCGGGCGTTGCGGACGAGGAAGGGGTTCGGCTCAAACTGGGCGCACGATAGAAATCTGTACAATGGGTGGCAAAACATCTCCGAGGATACTTTGGGTCTCACTGTCATACTCACTGCTACGAGGAGACGGTTAAAATCGAGGTTCCTTCCCTCCGCCAGTTTTTTTAATGGGTTCGGCCATTACCTGTCAGGAGTGCACAAAAATGACGGCGACAATGCGCGAACAATTTATCGCCTGGCAATGCCGGATTCGGCAAATGTCGATTCGTGACCATGAAGGTGAGCCGCTTGAGGGCATGAAGGCCCGCATCGAAGATACGGGCGGCAGGCTGATTGGCGAAGCCGTAACCGTCGTCATCGTCCACAAAGACCCGGCCGAAGCGACCGATGCCTTTCGTCATATTGTCAAAAAAACCCACGATCCAAAATCACGGCGCGATGACGCCCTGAAGCTTCTGAGCTCAACCCATTATCAGTATCCGGATGAATTCTCGGACTGCTTTACGGCCCTTTTTTCAGAGGGCTCAGGAATCGCCAAGGCGCTGTCGAAAGATGGTCGCTGCCGGCTTTCTTTCAGCCAGTTCGGCCAGTCGTTCACGTTCCTATCCGGTGTTTCCCGGCTGAACAAGGATGATGCCGCTTGGGCTGCGACGTTCTGGCACAACCATATGTTCAACCCAGGACTTTCCGAAACGGTGTCGATCCTGCAATTCAGCCCCGACTGGCTGGACTCATGAATGTCGAGCGGATTCACAAGGTAGGGTCAACCCGTTAGCCGGGTTTTCCCTATCCTGATCCGATCTAGAACTTCTTGTAGGCCTTTTTCAACTGAATCAGCGGATGACGTTCCGACATCTGGAACTTGAGCAGCAATTCCCGCGCGATCATGTCCCGGTCCTGCTGGTTATCGGGCAGGGCGATGCTGTCTGGAACCTGAACCCACCCGTTGATGTTGCGATCGAAGACGGCGGCCCTGCCCTCTTCGTAACCAAGGTGGACGTCTTCCAGCCAGTTCAAATCCTGCCAGCCCATCACCGTCATGTATTCTTTCAAATACGGGGTCAGGCGATCCAGATCGGGCACCAGATTCACATCATAGCGGTAGCCAATATGTTGGCCGATTTCCTGTTCGCGAGCGGTATCAAGACCGTCGGAATTAAGAAACTGATCGATGTCGTTTTTATCGCTCATTTTCTGTTCCCTCCTAGTAACGCGTCATGTCGGGACGCCCGACGGTGTGTTGAGAGCCGGCCAGAGGAACCTGGGCCAGGGCCGAGGCTTCCATGGTCAGAGCGGCCAAGTCTTCCGGTTCCAGCGAATGGATGTTGGTCTTGCCGCAAGCGCGGGCAAACATCTGGGCCTCGATGGTCAGGCAATGCAGGAAGTTATAAACCCTTTCTGCGGCCTCATCCGGGTTCAATCGCTTGCGCAATTCCGGATCCTGGGTGGCTACCCCGACCGGGCAACGGCCCGTGTGGCAGTGATAGCATTCACCGGCTTCGACGCCGATTTCTTTTTCGTAATCGGCTTCCGGAATGTCCTTGTTACAGTTCAGCGCCATCATGGCTGAATGGCCGATGGCGATGGCATCGGCGCCGAGGGCAATGGCCTTGGCCACGTCGGCACCGTTACGGATGCCGCCGGCATAAACCAGCGAAATCTTGCCCGACATGCCAAGATCGTCCAGCGCCTTGCGGGCCTGACGGATGGCAGCGATCCCGGGCACGCCGGTTTCTTCCGTCGCCAGGTGCGGCCCGGCCCCGGTGGAGCCTTCCATACCATCGATATAGATGCTGTCCGGGTTGGTCTTGATGGCCATACGCACATCGTCGTAAACCCGCGCCGCCCCCAGTTTCAACTGAATGGGGATCTGGCCGTCGGTGGCTTCGCGAATTTCGTTGATCTTCAATGACAGATCATCCGGTCCCAGCCAGTCCGGGTGACGGGCCGGGGATCGCTGATCAATACCGGCCGGAAGCGAGCGCATTTCGGCGACCTGATCGGTGACCTTCTGGCCCATCAGGTGGCCGCCCAGGCCAACCTTGCAGCCCTGCCCGATGAAGAATTCACAGCCATCGGCCAGTTGCAGATGGTGCGGGTTAAAGCCGTAGCGCGACTGGATGCACTGATAAAACCACTTTTCAGAAAACCGCCGTTCATCAGGAATCATGCCGCCTTCGCCGGAGCACGTGGCCGTGCCGGCCATGGTGGCGCCACGGGCCAGGGCGGTCTTCGCCTCAAACGACAGCGCGCCAAAGCTCATGCCGGTAATGTAGATGGGAATATCGAGGACCAGCGGCCGCTTGGCACGCGGCCCGATCACCGTTTTGGTTTCGCATTTTTCCCGGTAACCCTCGATAACGAAGCGGGTCAGCGTGCCGGGCATGAATGTCAGGTCGTCCCACGACGGGATTTTCTTGAACAGTGACATGCCGCGCATGCGGTAACGGCCCAATTCGGCCTTGATGTGAATGT
Source organism: Rhodospirillaceae bacterium (assembly GCA_013204045.1). GTDB lineage: Bacteria > Pseudomonadota > Alphaproteobacteria > Rhodospirillales > JABHCV01 > JABMOQ01. The sequence goes on from JABMOQ010000077.1 coordinate 3,842, forward strand.
CGTCGATAACTTCCGGTTTGAAAATGAAGCTCTTGCCGAGAAGCGACTTGTTGCGTTTTTTTGCCATGATCTTTTTACGCCTCCCTTACAGGACTATTTTCTTTTCGTGGGGTTCAAGATTGTCGTAATTCCAGAGCTGCTTGCCGGCGACAATCTTCTGCATTTTAGAAACGCCGTTCGGCGCCTTCATGCCATAGAGCGCAAGTTTGCGTTCCATCCATTGGGCCTCGATGTCGGTCATTTCGCCGGGCACCGCATCGACGCCACAAGATGCGATCTTGCCGCCAATGAAAATGGTGCCGTCATACATGGAATCGCCCAAGTTGATGCCGGCGTCTCCCAACACGATCATGCGGCCACGTTGCATCATGAAACCGGAAAACGCCCCGGTATTGCCGCCGACGATAATGGTGCCGCCCTTCTGATCGATACCGGTGCGTGAACCGACATCGCCCTTGCAGACCAGGTCGCCACCGCGAATGGCGGCGCCAAAAGTGGAGCCCGCATTCTTTTCGACGACCAGTGTTCCAGACATCATGTTTTCGGCGCACGACCAACCGACCCGGCCCTTGACCGTAATATTGGGCCCGTCAATCAGACCGCAGCCGAAGTAACCGAGGCTGCCTTCAAATTCCAGCTTCAGGCGGTTGAGTATCCCAACGCACAGGGAATGTTTGGCCAGCGGATTTTTAATAACGATGTGGCCATAGCCTTCCTTCATCAAGGCGCGGACTTTCAGGTTGATCTCGGTCGCTTCCATGTCCTTGACGTCAAGTTCGGTTTTTTTGTCGATATCGACCTGGAAAGCATCCGGATAGGTGAAATTGCTTGATTCTTCATCTACCGAGAAGAACGTCGACAGGCTACGGCCCTTCAACTGCTCGGTGTGCATACCCATGCCATAGCTTTTGTGTTTATCGTCTAGAGTTGCCATACCCGGACCTCCCCTTCATACGGATCGAACGTATCAATTTCATGTGGAAAAATGCTGCGGATGGCGGCTTCTTCGGAAGCCAGGACAACCGTCTCATCATCTTCGTAAAGAACCATCGGCTTGGCGGCCATGGTGTCCTTGGCCATGCCGAGTTTGTCGGCCGTGGTCACCACATAGGTGAAAACCCCGTCAAGTTCGGTAAGTGAATCGGTCATGGCCTGCTTCAGGTCTATGCCCTGGTCCATTTTATCGGCCAGATATACGGCAATCAGTTCGGAATCGCAGTTTGACATGAAGCGATGGCCGCGATGTTCAAGCGCCCGGCGACCGTTCCAGTAATTGGTCAACTGGCCGTTATGAACAACCGCCACATCCTTGAACGGGTACGCCCAGTAGGGGTGGGCCGAACGAATATCCACATCGGATTCGGTGGCCATGCGGGTATGGCCGATGCCGTGGGTGCCGATAAAACCGCCCAAGTCATACTGCTGCGACACCACATCGGCATCGCCCAGATCCTTGACCAGTTCCAGGGCCTCGCCGATGGACAGGATTTCCGCCCCTTCCACGTCCTCGATAAAGTCGGCCAAGCGGCGCATGTCGCCATCGTATTTAACGCGATAGCGAAAGGCGTATTCGGTGACCGCTTCTTCCGCCAGAATATCGACGCCAAGGCCACGCATCCTTTCATCGACGGTGGCCTTGCGGTCCTCGATATCTTTGTGAATGTGGAATCCCTTGGCCAGGTCTTCCTGTTCGGCGACCTTGAAGCGGATAATGTGCTCCTTTGCCACCGGGGTGCCATACAACGCGAACCCCGTCGAATCGGGCCCCCGGTGTTTCAGTGCCTTGAGCATGGAGGTCATCTCCCTGCCCACATCTCCGCTTTTGCCGCGGTGAATGATTCCTGCGATTCCACACATGTGCGTGAATTCTCCTTAGTTATTAAAAAGATTACTACGGCAGAGCGTCCCAATAAGTTTCCAGGTCCCAGTCGGTGACCGTGGAATTGAAACTTTCCCACTCGTTACGTTTGTAGTGTTCGAACACCCTGTACATCTCGTCGGGCATGGCCGACTTGATGACCTTGTCGTTGGCCAGTTCCGTGAGCGCTTCGCCAAGGGACATGGGCAATTTTTTAACTTTCTTACCGGCATCGATGGCTTCGTAAATGTTGCGCTCTTCCGCCTCGCCGGGATCAAGGTTATCGCTGATGCCATGATCGAACGCCTTCAACAGACCGGAAGACATCAAGTATGGGTTAACCATGGAATCGACCGAGCGATATTCGAAGCGACCCGGCGCCGAAATACGCAGCGCGCAGGTGCGGTTCTGGTAGCCCCAATCGGCAAAGACGGGCGCCCAGAAACCGGTGTCCCATAAACGCCGGTAGGAGTTGACGGTCGACGATCCGATGGACGTCAACGCGCCCAGATGCTTGATCACCCCGCCGATGGATTGCAGTCCGACCGGCCCCGGTTTCTTTTTGTCGATCTTGGGATCGGGCATGAACAGGTTTTTGCCGCCCTTGCGGTAGTGATAAGCACCATCCATTCCCGGCAGGCTGTCCAAATGGGGCGTGTTGACCAGTTCATCCTTGCCGCCTGTCCACAGCGACATGTTGTGATGACAGCCGGATGCCGAAACACCCATGAACGGCTTGGTCATGAAGCAGGCTATCAGGTTCATCTCGCGCGCGACCTGCGCACAAATCTGACGATAGGTGGTCAGGCGGTCGGCATTTCGCAGGCAATCATCATACATCCAGTTCAGCTCAAGCTGTCCCGGCGCGTCTTCGTGATCACCCTGGATCATATCAAGGCCCATGGCCGCCGAATACTCGATAACCTTCATAAAGGCCGGGCGCAGGCTTTCAAACTGATCGATATGGTAGCAGTTGGGCTTCGAGAAACCGCCGTCCGGCATGCCGTTCTCGCCTTTCTTCAACCACATCATTTCCGGCTCGGTGCCAAGGCGCATGTGCATGCCGTGCTTGGCTTCGAATTCATTATGGTGAATGCGCAAATTGCCCCGGCAATCGGAGGTCAGGTGGCCGCCCGGATTGACGGCTTCCTCGCGGTTGCGGAAACAGGTGCAATAAACCCGGGCGATGCGTTTGTCCCAGGGCAGTTGTACGAAAGTTTCCGGATCGGGAATACCGACCAGTTCGGAGGCTTCCGGGCCATAGCCGATGTATTGTCCGTGACGATCCGTATAGAGGTTGGCGGTGGAGCCATAAACCAGCTGAAAACCCTTGCCGGCAACGGTTTCCCAGTGATCGGCGGGGATGCCCTTGCCGACGACGCGCCCGGTGACCGAGATAAACTGGAAATAGATATAAGTGATTCCCAGTTCATTGATTTTTTCGCGCACCTGCTTGACCAGCTTGTCACGGCCATCGGCGTTTACGTGCAGTTCAAGATCAGTCGACATAGTAACCTCCCCTTTAGTTATGTTTAATGTCCGCTCAACTCCATGGGAACGGACTATTGCTGACCGGGTGAAGCTCTCCGGCTTCGTACCTGGCAAAACGGAATGGCTTTAGAAGCGCGCTCTGCTCGCCCAACAATTCTTCCGCAACCAGTTTGCCGACGCCAATCATTTTATAGCCGTGATTGGAATCTGCGATGACGTACACATTGTCCCGGAAATTATCGAAAACCGGGAACGAGTCGGGCGTGAAACAACCGATGCCGCCCGACGGCTCGTTCTTGTAATGCTTGATCTGCCCTTCGAATCGTTTCTGGCAAAACGCCAGCGCCGAACACCACATGTGGGCGAAGTTATCGTCGACGATGAATTCCGGCGACTCGACGCCATAAGGATCGACCTGAACCTCGTCGGCATCCTTTTTTACCGGGTACGGCATGGCGCCGCCCTGAATGCCGCCGAAATTAAAGTCGGGCTTGTAATAGATTCCCCAAAGCTTGTCGGTAATCAACGAGCCGTCTACATCGGAAAGCAGCGGCGCCGAGGAATCAATATGGATAACCGGCGGCATTTTACCGTCATTGGTTTTCTGGATTTCCGGATCGATGCCCAGCGTGCCTTCTTCAAGGGCCCAGTAGCGCCACATGGGAACATCTTTATGCATGGCCCCGTCGGCGCCCTTGATATTCACTACTTTCGGCAGATCCAGCATGTCCCAGATGCTTTTAACCCAGGGCCCCAGGGCGACCACAACATGATCGCAAGCAATGTTGCCGCGGTCAGTCTCGACCGCCTTGACGGCTTTTGAGCCATCGTCGGTGACAAACCCGGTGACGGTGACGCCGGTTAAGATTCTGACGCCGAGCGCCTCGGCCTTGTCGGCCAATCCATACATGGCGGCCGTGTTGTTGGCGTAGCCGCCACGTTTTTCATGCAGTACCGAGGTCACCCCGGTGGCCTGCCAGTCATGGAATATATCTTTCATGTAGCGGTCGGTTTTGTCGGCACCTTCGACGAAAACCGATTCGTAGCCGATGGCCTTTTGCTGTTCATATATAGTGGTGATGTTTTCGCGCATACTTTCGGCGCTGATCTGCATATAGCCGACAGCGTGATAGCTGAATGCCTTCGGATCCGATTCCCAGACATCGACGGAATGGGCCATCAGTTCGCGCATGGCGGGTTGAAAATAATTGTTGCGGATCACGCCGCAGGCGATGCCGCTGGCGCCGGCGGCGATGCCTGTCTTATCGACGATCAAGATATCTTCGCCGCTGCCCTTGCCCGATGCCTTTAACCCTTCGGCCAGATGCCAAGCGGTGCTCAGGCCATGAATGCCGGCACCGATAATGACGTATTTAGCTTGGCTTGGAAAAGCCATCGATGTTCTCCCTGTGAACCCCATCCTTTAAGGACCTTTTTGTTACCACCAACCTTACAGAAATTCCACGCCAATTTTAAACCATTTCTTCACATTGGTATTAATTGGTTCTATAATAGTATTTATGGAACGAACAGCACCCGCCATGAAAAAGCCGCGCGCCGGATCGGCAAGCATCACGGAACACCTGCGCCGCGCCATTTTAGAAGGTGAATTCACTTATCTGTCAAGACTGCCCGGCGAGCGGGACCTGGCAGAATCCTTTGCCGCATCGCGGGGAACCGTGCGTACCGCCCTGAACCAACTTGAGGAAATGGGCCTGGTATCGCGGCGCATCGGCAGCGGCACCTATGTCACCCACGAGGCCAGCACCAACCTTCTCGACAGTTCGGGATTAAGCATTATCGAAGTCACCAGTCCCGTCGAGCTGATCGAATGTCGGCTCGCCATCGAGCCGAAAATGGTCAAACTGGCGGTTCTCAATGCATCGAATCGGGATCTGGAGAATCTACGGCAGATACTGGACCAGATCGAAGCCTGTGGTGATGATCCGGAATGCTTCTCCCGGGCCGACGAGCTGTTTCATCTTGGCCTCGCCACGGCATCTCATAACCGCTTGATATACTGGCTTTATATGAAGCTGAACGAGGTCCGCACCCACGCCCAGTGGGACCATATGAAGAAGTCTATCCTCAGCCCCCCGACCATCAAAGAATATAACCGCCAGCATCGGGCCCTTTACGGGGCGCTGGTCGAGCGCAATATCGACGTGGCAGAAACCATAATGACCGGCCATCTTGAGAAGGCGCGCCAGGACCTGTTAAGCGCCAGTCCGGGATAAGCCAGACCTTAAAACACAGTGCGTCAAAACAAAAAAAGGCACGACGACCGCCGCTGAACGGGCGCCGTCGCACCTTCTTGAAAAAAAGCACAGGGACCTAAAACCACCGTCCCTGGAAATTCTGGTTCTAAAGAACCTTTATACTTTGCCGAGGGTCGCCAGAATGCCGACACCGAGTGTGCCAATTACCAGCAACATGGCCCAAGCCTCAAAAAATCCACCAATTGCTCCCATTTGTTCGTCTCCCCTTATGTTTTCAGCCGAAAAATGATTGCCGGACGGCTTCCATATGCCCCTCCGACACTGGTAAGCGTAGCCCAAAGGCAATAACCGGGCAACTGCCTTCTAAAATAATTTTTTACTAATATGAATAAAATTATCTTGAGAAGGGGTGCCCGAATCGCCTTTACTGTCTGCATGCGCGTTGTTTGTGATTCGCTGTATTCGCAAACAAGGCAACCGGGATCGGTGATTGAGACACCCGATCAATAATAAAATCACCCGGCCCGGCATCAGGGAGAAGCATACGCTTTAAGTTTTTTTTATTGCCGTTGTTCAGGTTTTCGTTTGGCACATGCCAACCGGAGCCGGAAAGCGACATCACTAGAGGGAGGGGAATTAATGGACGACCAACTTGGCGCACTGACAGTCATCTTTACCGAATTTTATTATTGGGTGACGGTGGTTTTCATGTTCCTGATTCACGTCGGCTTCTGCATGTACGAAGTCGGCGCGACCAGACGCAAAAACATGATGCACACACTCATGAAGAACACCATGGTGATCCCGCTGGTCACCGTAACGTTCTTCTATTTCGGCTGGTGGATATATTTCGGCTGGACCAACGGCCCATTCATCACCGGTGGCGTCAACGATGCCCCGTGGGCAACGCCGTGGTCTGAACTGATGGGCACCCACATGGGCGGTAAACCCATGCAAGGCACCCTGACCGCCGACGACACCATGGGCTGGGCCCGTATTAACGGCGTCTTCTGGGCAGCCTTCCTGCTGTTCTCGTGGACGGCGGCTTCCATCGTTTCGGGCGCCGTGATCGAACGCATCCGTTCCGGCGCCTTCTGGCTGCTGGCGGTTTTGATCGGCTCGTTCACCTGGATCATCGATGCCGCCTGGGGCTGGTCCCCCGATGGCTGGATGGTGCAGCTGCTTGGCTACCATGATGCCTATGCATCCGGGGTTATCCATGCCATCGCCGGTGGTTTCGCCCTCGGCGTACTGGTTGTCCTGGGGCCACGCATCGGCAAGTTCCGCGCCGACGGCACCCCCCGCGACATCGTGCCGCACAATCCGTGGCTGGTGACCATTGGCCTGTTCCTGATCTATACGGGCTTCTGGGGCTTCTACGTGGCGTGTAATATTCCCATATTCGATGTTGGCGCAGCCGCCGGCATGGAGGGATCTTTCTTCACGACCACCAACATCTATCTGGCCCCGACAACCACGTCGGCCATCACACTTAACTTCCTGATGTCATTATCGGGCGGTTTGATGATGGGTTACGTGATCTCCAAGGGGGATGCGTTCTGGACCTATTCGCTGGGTCTGGCCGGTATCATCGCGGCTTCGTCTGGTAACGATTTGTACCACCCGATCCAGGCGATGATTATCGCCGGTGTCGGTGCCGTCGTTGTGTACAAGATGCACTTCTGGGTCGAGCGCACCTTCAAGATCGATGACGCCGTCGGCGCCGTCGCCGTGCATGGCTATGGCGGATTCTTTGGTGTCGTCATCGCCGGTTTCGTGTTGTGGGGATATCCCGCATCCATGAACCCCGATTACGCCCTGATCAATCCGATGGGCCAGTTCCTCGGCGCTATCATCATGTTCTTCGTGTTGGGCTTCGTGCCGGGTTATCTCGGTGCTTATGTGCTGAACAAAATGGGTGTACTTCGTATTCCGGTGCATGTGGAACTGGCGGGTCTTGACCTTGCTGAATTCCACGGTCGTTATATGGATGAAGCCGATGTCTTCGAGGCTGAGCTTGCAGAAGCCAAGTCTCGCGGTCTGATTGATTAAGGAAAGGGAGATAATATAATGAGTACCGGTGTATCAACATGGAATATGAATCTGCTTGATATCGGGCCTATGTACCCCTTTCCGGGGACCGAGATGCTGTTGGCTATTATCGGCATCGCAACATGGGTTATCTGGCATATCATCCAGATGAAAGCCGAGAACAGGCAACTGATCGAGGAAGAAAATCGTTTCTCGGACAAGGCAGAACTTGCCAGAGCCATGCGGATTTCCAACGCGGAAACCCTGAATGAAGCCCTGAAAGAGCACAAACAGGGCAGCTAGGCGCGGCACGAACTGACGAAGCAAACGGCGGTCGAAGCATCTCGCTTCGACCGTCGAAGCTTCGATAGCGCAGGGCCAAATGGAATTTTCCTGATCGCCCTCTTGCAAAATGGCGATCACCGGCGGATGGTTTCATCCGCCGTTTTTTTTGAGTGGACTGGCTTTGATGAATCCTGAACTGCTGAACCTTGAGCCCTATCTGCTGCTGCCGCTGGCGCTGGTGGTGTTAATGATGGCCCTGCCGATTTTGTCGCGGAAATTTTATGGTAATGTGCCGGGCATTCTTCCCGGCGAACTGGCGCGCCGGCTCGGCACCGGAGAAGACATCGCCATCCTCGATCTGCGCCCCAAAAAACAATTTGATTTTAAACATATAGAAGGCGCCGTGAATGTCAGCGCCCAGGACGTCGAACAAAAATTGGACGGGGACGCGGCGGCACTTGCTGAGTTTAAGGCGCAGCCCCTGGTGTTCGTTTGCGCCAGCGATCTACACTCGACCCGGATGGCCAGCAAACTGGTGAAAAAAGGTTTTGCCAACGCCATGGTCCTGACCGGCGGCATCAATAAATGGAAACGCGATCACCTGCCCGTCGTGGCCACAGGCGCGACCCCGGCGGAAGCCCCCTGAAAAGGACGGGCCGATGAATCCTGCTTTATTAGGCCTCGCCGTGGCATTGAGTTGGGGCAGCGCCGATTTCATCGCCCGCTTTACCGGGCGCGGAATCGGTCATCATCTGGCGTTGTTCGGCATGCTGGCGATCAGCACCGCCGCCTTCAGCCTGATCCTGTGGTTCGGCGATGCGCCGCTGATCTGGAACCCGGCGGGGCTGTGGTCCATCGCCGTGATGGGCATCGGCATGATGACCGCGACGCTGCTTCTTTACTGGGGGCTGGCCCGCGGCCCGATCAGCATCGTCGCCCCCATTGCCGGCAGCTATCCGGTCATTAACATCGTGTTTGCCGTTTTCACCGGCACCCTGCCGACCCTGGTGCAATGGGCGGCCATTGCCGTTGTCATGGTCGGGGTCATTGTCGTCGCCAAGTGCGCCGGCAACTTTGCCGACGGCCAAGAACACACCGCCGAATCGCTCCGCAAAACGGTCATCATTTCCCTTGGCGCGGCGTTTATTTTGGGCTTCACGGTGATCGGCGCACAGGAAGCGGGAAGCATCTACGGCGAGCTGGCCGCCGTCTGTTTCGCCCGCTGGGTCAGCCTGGTCGCGATCATTGTGGTCATCGCCTGGCGCCGTCAATCGTGGAAAATTCCGATGCGCTGGTGGCCACTGATCGCCCTGCAGGGCCTTCTCGATGGCGGTGCCTTCATAGGCCTGGCGTCAAGTGGCGGCCCCGGGGCCGAAATCGCCGCCGTCGTCGCCTCCGCCTTCAGCGCCGTCACCATCGTGCTGGCGCGCCTGTTCCTGAAAGAGACCATATCCCTGCCCCAGGGCGGCGGCATCGCCATGATCGTTATCGGGGTCGCCACATTGATGGCCCCTTAATTTTAATAAAGGCTGAAGGCTCCATTTGCCTTTATGCCTATTTCCAATACACTTAGGCAGGTCCATACGGTGCAGAGATAAAGGGTTAAGTCCATGCCACAAAATCCCCATAGCAACGGGGTTTCCCTTGATAACAGTCTGGAAGTCGCCATCGGCCGGCAGGCCCGCGCCTTTCGAAAAAATCTGGGCATGACGGTCGTCGAGGTCGCCCGCCTGGCCAACCTGTCGCCGGGCATGCTGTCAAAAATTGAACACGGGCAGACCTCGCCCTCCCTGTCGACCATACAGAACCTGGCCAGGGCCCTGAACATCCCGGTCACGGCGCTGTTTCGGCAGTTCGAGGAGGAGCGCGATGCCAGCTTCGTCAAGGCCGGAGAAGGCATTGAGATCGAGCGCCGCGGCACCCGCGCCGGCCACCAGTACCGCTTGCTCGGCCACACCGTCGGCGGCAGCGTCACCGTCGAGCCGTATCTGATAACCCTGACCGAAAAATCCGATGTTTTCCCTATTTTTCAGCACCACGGCGTTGAATTCATTCATTTACTTGAAGGTGCGCTTGAATATCGCCACGGCGATCAGGTCTATGCCATGGCCCCGGGAGATTCGCTGTTTTTCGATGCGGACGCCCCGCATGGCCCTGAAACCCTTAAAAAACTGCCGATTCGGTTCCTGTCGATCATCAGTTACCCAAATGGCGAAGACACCAAGTAATCCTCTCGAAAAAAATTTCTAAACGGGGTAGAATTTTCATCTCAAGAATATTATTTTCTTCCTATTGCTTTATCTGTGGCGTTTCGGTTAAACAAATGACCCCCTGAACGAGGATGGACATATGTGCGGTATCGCAGGCATTCTGTACAAAAACGACCCGACGGATTCTTCTGTCGGCAAGGCCCTGATCTCCATGCTCGACGGCTGTCAGCACCGGGGGCCGGATTCCACCGGATTCGCCCTCTACCACAGCCCCAAGGCAGATCTTCTGCGCCTGCGCTTCTTCGTCGAGAACGGCGCCGAAGGCGAAAAAACCATTACCCGCATCAAGGACAAGCTGGCCGAATTTCAGGCCGAAGTGGTCGAGGAAGAACGCATCGGCTCGACGGCCCGCTTCACTGTCCACTTTAAGGGCGACCTGCAAAAGCTGGCCTATGCCTTGGAACACGTGGCCAAGGTGGTTTCCATCGGCGAAAGCCTGGATATCATCAAGGATGTCGGCAGCGCCCACGATGTGGATGACGTCTATGCGGTCGATGATTTTCACGGCACCCACGGGATCGGCCATGTTCGCCTGGCCACCGAATCAGATGTCGCGCCGGAAGCGTCCCATCCGTTCTGGGCCACCGGTTTTGCCGATATCGCCATCGTCCACAACGGCCAGATCACCAATTACTGGAAGATGCGCCGACGGCTTGAAAAACGCGGCTTCGAATTCAACACCGACAACGACAGCGAACTGATCGCCGTTTATCTGGCCGATAAGCTATCGCTAGGTGAAAAGCTGACCGATGCGCTGAAAACGTCGATCGACGACATGGACGGCACATTCTCGTTCCTGGTATCGACCAAGGATGAAATCGGTTTCGCCAAGGATCACCTTGCCGCCAAACCCATGGTCAAGTTCGAAAACGACGAACTGATCGCCATCGCCTCGGAAGAGGTTTCACTGAACAAACTGTTTCCGGGCGAGGCATTGATCACGTCGGAACCACCCCCAGGGTCCTATGGTACATGGCAACGATCGATTTAGCGGCGACCTCCGTCCGCGAAGCTAACGAGCTTATCCGCAATTATGGTGCCAAAGGTGAGGATGTTGACGTCATCAACCCCGACGCGCGCCACCACATCGGCGTCGGGCTTGTCCATGACATCAAGGTTCACGTGCAGGGCTCGGCCGGGTATTTCTGTGCCGGACTGACCGACGGCGGCCGTTTTGAAATAGACAACAACGTTGGCTGGGGACTGGCCGACAACATGCTTGGCGGTTCCGTTATTGTCCGCGGCAATGCCGGCGCCATCGCCGCCGTCGCCATTCGGGGCGCCGATGTTATCGTCCACGGCAACATCGGCTCCAGGGCCGGACAGGTGATGAAGGAAGGCACCTTGCTGGCCGCCGGAAGCGCCAATTTCATGGCCGGGTATATGATGTACGGCGGACGCATTATTATTCTGGGTGAGTCCGGCGAAAAGCTGGGCCAGGATATGACCGGCGGCAATATTTATGTGGGCGGCAAGATCAATTCCCTTGGCACCGACGCCCACCAGATAGATTTGCCCGGCGATGAAGAAACCTCGATCCGTGAATTCCTCGACCGCTACCAGGTGCCCTTCACGGGCAGCTTTCAAAAGGTCGTCAACGCCGGCAAGAAGTTGCGCTATGACAAGATCGAGCCCCGCGTCCGCAACGTGCCGTTTTTCGTCGCTTCGGGAAATTCCGATTACTGGAACGAAAAAGTCCAGGAAGACATTCATGTAAAGTCGGTGATCGGGCGCTACCGTATCCGCGGCTATGGTGCGACCCGGCCATTGCCGCACCTGTCCGATATCGCCTTCAAAAAAGATATCTCGACCATTAGTGCCGACACCAATGTGGTCGATAAAATCGGCCTTGCCACCGAAATCGGCGGGCGCAACGGCGGCAAGCCCATATCTTTAAGCATGCCCGTGATGATCGCCCCCATGAGCTACGGGGCGCTTTCAAAATCTACCAAGATCGCCCTCGCCATGGCGTCCAAGATGTCCGGCATTTCAGAGAACACCGGCGAAGGCGGCATGATGGACAAGCAGCGCGAAGTGGCCGGTCAGCTGATCTACCAGTGCCTGTCAGGAAGGCTGGGCTGGAATATTCATGACATGCAGCGCGCCGACGGGCTCGAAATTTATATCTCCCAAGGGGCCAAGCCGGGCCTTGGTGGCCAGTTGATGGCCAAGAAAGTGACCAAGGAAATTGCCCGCATCCGTGGCATTCCGGAAGGCATCGACCTGCGCTCGCCATCGCGCCACCCGGACGTTCTGGGCGCCGATGATCTGGTCATCAAGATCGAGGAATTCCGCGAAGCCACCGGTTACCGGGTGCCCGTCTCGGTCAAGCTGGGGGCCGGACGCATTCGCGACGACATCAAGATCGCCTGGAAAGACGGCTTCGACTTTGTCGAACTGGACGGCCTGCAAGGCTCCACCGGCGCCGCCGGTAACGAAGTTCTGGAATTTGTCGGCATCCCGACCCTTTCGGCCATTCAGGAATCCATGGATTCCCTGGACGAAGTCGGCGGCCGGGGCGACATGCCGATCGTGCTGATGGGCGGCATCAAGGATGGCGTCGATGCGGCCAAGGCCATTGCGCTGGGTGCCCATGCGGTGGCGGTCGGAACGTCGGCGATTATCGCCGGCGGCTGTATCGCCTGCCTGCAATGCCATGTCGGGCAATGCGTGGTCGGCATCGCGACCCAGGACCCGGAGCATGAAAAACGCTACGACACCCCCGCCGAAGCCCTGCACATTCACAAGTATCTGGAATCCATGCGCTGGCAAATAGCCGCCATCACCGATGCCCTTGGCCACAAGAATGTTCATGAACTGGGCCGCGATGATCTTGTTGCGTTAACCCCGGAGGCTGCCGAAATCACCCGCCTTCCCTACGCCCCGGAATATCGGCAAAGCGCCCAGCCGCGCATTAGGGAGGCCGGTTAGATGGACGACGTCTATAACATCGACCGCATCGCCCCGCCTTGTGCGCCGTCCGGCTCTGAAGACGATACCGGCGATGCCCACTTCGTAGCGGCGCCGTGCCAGGTCGCGTGCCCGGTCGGCACCGATGCGCCGTCCTATATCGCCCACATCTGGGATGGCGAGCTTGAAAAAGCTTTCGAGGCCATCACCGCGACAAACCCGTTCAGCTCTATCTGTGGAAGGGTCTGCGATGCGCCGTGCGAGCCGGCTTGTCGCCGCGCCGACAGTGACGGGCCCATCGCCATCCGCAACCTGAAACGCTATGTCATGGAAAAACTCGGCAAGGATCATTCCTTGCCGCCGGTAAAAGTCAGCCGCAGCGAGACCGTCGCCATCGTCGGCGGCGGCCCGGCCGGATTGACGGCGGCCCAGGATCTGGCCGAAGCCGGGTTCGAAGTTCATATTTATGAAATGACCGACCGCCTTGGCGGCATGATGGTCTGGGGAATTCCGGCGTTCCGCCTGCCCCCCGGCACCATTGAAGAAGACCTAAGCCGGATGCTCGCCCGGTGCCCAGGCATCAAGGTTCACCTGAATACGAGCCTTGGGACAAACGGCATCACCCTGGACGAATTAAAAGACAAACACGATGCGGTGCTGCTGACCATCGGCGCCTGGTGGGGCAAGTCCATGGACATTCCCGGCGCCGACGACGACCGGGTCATCGACGGTGTCGAATTCCTGCGCCGCATCAACGGCGGCGACCGTCCGGAATTGCCCGATACGGTGCTGGTGATTGGTGGCGGCGATGTCGCCATGGACGCCTGCCGGGCCGCCAAACGCCTGAACGGTGGCAAGACGGTCAAGGTTCTCTACCGCCGTGGCCCGGACGAAATCCCGGCCCGCAAGGAAGAGCTTGAAGACGCCATCAAGGAAGATATCCAAATCATCTACAACATGCAGCCGGTCGGCGTCACCGATAGCGATGGCGGGTTTTCGCTCCGCTGTGTGGAAACCAGCCTTGGTGCGCCCGGCGAAGATGGCCGCCGGCGCCCCGAAAATATTCCCGGCAGCGAGATCGACGTTCCGTGCGGACTGGTCGTGCTTGCCGTCGGCCAGGCGGCAGCCAGTGACGAGTTGGAAAGCCACGACCTGATGAACCGCGACCGGGTCAAAACCGACTGGAGCACCATGGCCACCGATGATGCCAAGGTGTTCGCCGCCGGCGATGGCGCCTTCGGGGGATCGACCATCGTCATGGCCATGCAGCACGGCCACCGGGCCGCTTATTATATGTTGGCGGCCCTGAATGGTGTCGACAAGCCGCTGCCCTACCGGACCCCGTTTAAAACCCGGCGCGTGCCAGTCGCCCAGGACGTCAACTGGGAAGTCCTCCCACGCCAGGAACAGACCTTCCATGGCCTTGGTGATGCGCCGCAATTATTTCCGGAAATCATGACCACCTATACGGATCAACAGGCCAAAGACGAAGCCGCCAGGTGCTATCGCTGCGACGCCGAAACCGGCTCGGCCGATTACACGGTCAAGACCCGCGAAGATATCTTCGTCATGGCCCGTACCGAGCCCGAAGATGTGATCACCCAGCGGGCGATACTGGAAAAAAGACTGATTCTCAGGGATGACCCATACGGCGAAGACGTTCGCGCCTCACTCGATGACCTGGTTTTCCTGCCGGCCAACCTGTCGCGGCTTGTCATTGATCCCTACCGGGATGCCTGCAATGTGGCGACCAGCCTTTGTGACGTCCTCAACCTGGATTCGCCCTTTATGGTTACTGGATTTGACAACGCCCCGGACGAGGTTAAAGCCGCCCTGGCCGAAGGAATACGTCAGGGCGGGTCGGCCTATGTGGGGCGCCGTCCGTTAGCCGATAATGTGCCGTGGGTACAGTTGATCGAGGTCGGCGACACGCCCGCCAGCGACGCCGCCATCCATGTTCACTGCCCGGCACCGGGATCGCTGATCAGAATCAGCAAAACCCCCGGTGTTCCGCAAGGATTGGCGGTAACGGCGGCCGATCTGGAAACCGCCATTCCCTATGCGCTTAACAACCAATTCGATTTGCTGGTGCTTCTCGGCAACGGGCCCATAGGCGCCCCGTGGCCGGAACTCGCCGGTGAGCCGGATCTGACGGCGATCCGCGACGCCATCGCCATCATGCGCCGCATGAACCGGGAAGAAGACTTGGGCATCGCCTTTTTTGGCGGTATCCGCACCGGAACCGACGGTGCCAAGCTGATCAGTCTCGGCGCCAACGTGATGATCGTCGGCGCCGCCATGGGCTTCGCCTTAGGGGGCCGCATCGAGGGTTCAGGCCTGGCCTTCCATGCCGATTATTCCGGCGATGACCGGTCCGAGGCGGCGGCGATGTTGCTCCAGGCGCTTTCCGGCGAAGCCGCGATCATGGCGCGCTGCACCGGCAAGACCAACGTCCACAACCTGGAACCGGAAGATTTGCGGTCGATCACCCTGAAGACAGCCCGCGCCGCCGGTATCCCGCTGGCCGGGGCCAGGGTGGCTGCAAAGGCAAAGGCGGCGGCCGAATAATTAAAGACAACATAACTTTCACAAAGGGAATTTCTGCTATAAAAACGGCAGAATAATTTAAGTCTTAGGGAGGCTAAAATGGCTAAAAATCTGGCAGAAATCGCCAAAAAGCGAAAAATCAAATATTTTCTGATCAGCTTCGTCGATCTGTTCGGCGTGCTTCGGGCCAAACTGGTGCCGGCCCGTGCCATCGCCGGCATGCAAAAGAATGGCGCCGGTTTCGCCGGTTTTGCAGCCTGGCTCGATATGACCCCGGCGCACCCTGACCTGTTCGCCATTCCCGATCCGGACAGCCTGATCCAATTGCCCTGGAAGCCCGAGGTCGCGTGGCTGGCCAGTGATTTATGGATGGACGGCAAGCCGGTCGCGGCATCGCCGCGCGTTATGCTGAAAAACCAGCTGGCCAAGGCCAGCAAGAAAGGCTGGCGCATGAAGGCCGGTGTGGAATGCGAATATTTCCTGACCAACGCCGACGGCTCGGCCATTGCCGATACCATGGATACCCAGGAAAAACCTTGCTACGACCAAAGTGCCCTGATGCGCCGCTATGATGTGGTTTCCGAAATTTGCGACTGCATGCTGGAGCTCGGCTGGAACCCCTATCAGAACGATCACGAAGACGGCAACGGCCAGTTTGAAATGAACTGGGATTACGATGACGCCCTGCAAACGGCCGACAAGCATACCTTCTTCAAGTACATGACCCGCACCATCGCCGAAAACCACGGTCTGCGCGCCACCTTCATGCCGAAGCCGTTTACCAACCTGACCGGCAATGGTTGCCACAGCCATGTGTCTGTGTGGGACAAGACGGGCAAGAAGAACCTGTTCCTCGACACGAAAGACGAAAACGGCCTGTCCAAGCTGTCCTACAACTTCCTCGGCGGCATTATCCACAGCGCCACCGCCCTATGCTCGGTCTTCAACCCGACGGTCAACAGCTACAAACGCATCAACGCGCCGCGCACCATGTCGGGGGCCACGTGGGCGCCAAACACGGTGACCTGGACCGGCAACAACCGCACCCACATGATCCGGGTGCCGGAAGCCGGCCGGTTTGAGCTGCGCCTTATGGACGGCGCCACCAACCCCTACATGGCGCAGGCCTTCATCCTGGCCGCCGGCCTTGACGGCATCGCCAACAAGCGTGACCATGGCACCCGTAGCGATCACAACATGTATATCGAGGGCTTCAAGGTCAAAAACGCCGCAAAGCTGCCGTTGAACCTGCTTGATGCGTTGCGCCTGACGGAAAAGAACAAGGTCCTGAGGGACGCTTTTGGCGGCGATGTTATCGACAGTTACGTCAAGCTGAAGATGGGAGAATGGCTGAATTACTGCAGCTACCTGACGCAATGGGAACGCGAGTACACCCTTGATTGCTAGGTTTCTTTCCTGGTAACGGGCGGCGGGCGATGACTCCTTTAATATTGCCCGCCGTTCCTGCCGTCTTTATATGTTGCTGAACAACCCCTTTTTTTAAGCGAACTAGCGCCCATGCCCTTTACCCTGATTAAAAACGGCCTGAAGAACAATGCGTCAGACATTGTTGACTTCCCGCGCCAGCCGGACCTGAAATCATCCTATGACGTCATCATCGTCGGGGCCGGCGGTCATGGCTGTGCGGCGGCCTATTATCTGGCCCGCGACTGGGGCATCAAGAACGTCTGCGTTATCGACAAAGGCTACCTGGGCGGCGGCAACACGGCCCGTAACACGGCCATCATCCGTTCCAACTACCTGACCGCCGAAGGTGTCGCCTTCTATAAGGAGTCCATGGACCTGTTCAAGGAACTGGACCGGGAACTCGACATCAACCTGATGTATTCGGAACGCGGCCACCTGACCCTGGCCCATAACGATGCCTCGATCAGAACATCGCGCTGGCGGGCCGAGGTTAACAAACAGCTCGGCGTCGATTCGGAACTTCTCTACACCGACGACGTGGCCAGGGTATGCCCGCAACTGAACGTATCCCAGGACGTGCGTTATCCCATCCTGGGGGCGCTTTACCACCCGCCCGGCGCCATCGCCCGCCATGATGCCGTCGCCTGGGGCTACGCCCGCGACGCCATCCGCATGGGCGCCGAGGTTCACCAGAAAACACCGGTCACCGATGTCATCGTCGAAGGGGGCCGGGTCAAAGGCATCCAGACAGACAAGGGCCCGGTATACGCAGACAAGGTCCTGCAAGCCGTCGCCGGTTCGTCGAGCCTGCTGGCCGGCATGGCCGGGCTGGAATTGCCGATCCGCACGATCCCGTTGCAGGCGTGTGTCTCGCAGCCCTACAAGCCGATCCTCGACACCATCATCGTTTCCGGGTCCCTGCACATTTATGTGTCGCAAAGTTCCCGCGGCGAATTCGTCATGGGCGGTTCCACCGACCCCTATCCGCTGTATTCGACCCGCTCGACTCTGGATTTTAAAGAAGGCCTGATGTCCCATATGCTGGAACTGTTCCCGTTTCTGTCGGAAGCCCGGATCATGCGCCAGTGGGCTGGCATGGCCGATATGTCGCCCGACTTCTCGCCGATCATGGGGCTGACGCCGATTGAAAACTATTACATCGATGCCGGTTGGGGCACCTGGGGCTTCAAGGCAACGCCCGTATCGGGCAAGCGCATGGCCGAATGTGTGGCCACCAATAAACAACCCGCATTGCTCGAGCCTTTCCGGCTGTCGCGTTTTGACAACTTCACGCTGACCGCCGAAAAAGGCGCGGCTTCGGTCGGGCATTGAGGGAAACAGATCAATGAAAATCATGCCCTGCCCCCTGAATGGCCCGCGCAACATTTCGGAATTCGTCTGCGGCGGTGACGTCAAGGAAATGCCGAACCCGGAGTCCTGCTCCGATCTGGAATGGGCTAATTATGTGTTCATTCATAAAAACCCGGCCGGTGTTGTCGATGAATGGTGGTGCCATACGCCAACCGCGTACTGGTTCGTCGCCCGGCGTAACACCGTGACCGAAGAAATTCTGGAAACCTTCACCGCCCAACAATACTTCGGCGCAAGCCAGGGAGAGCCGGCATGAGCCATCCCGTAACCCCCCGGCTTGGCGACGGCTTCGGCCTGTTCATCGACCGTAACAAGCCGGTCAGCTTCCGCTTCGACGGCAAAACGTTTACCGGCCTTGACGGCGACGTTATCACCAGCGCCCTGGCCGGGGTTGGCACCACCATGATTTCCCGGTCGTTCAAATATCACCGGCCCCGTGGCCTGTTGTCGTTGGCCGGACACGATGCCAATTCCATCGTCAAGGTCGGGAAAGAGCCCAATGTATTCGCCGACCTGACGCCGATCAGCGAAGGGCTCGATGTGCACTCGGTCAACACCGCCGGGTCCCTGAACAATGACCGCATGGCGATCCTCGACCTGTTCGGGCGTTTTCTTCCCGTCGGTTTTTATTACCGCAGCTTTTTCAAACCCGGCAAGGCCTGGAAGTTCTGGGAGCCGCTGATCCGCCGCATGGCCGGGCTTGGCGTCATTGATCCCGATACCCCCCATGGCTATTTCGACAAGGCCTACGGTTTTTACGATGTGGTCGTCGTCGGTGGCGGCCATGGCGGAATGAATGCCGCGATCGAGGCCGCCAGGGATGGCGCCTCGGTGCTGATTATCGAAGAAGCCCCCCTGCTGGGCGGGGCGCTCAACTACATGCGCCTGGATGCCGATGGCACGCAAGGCATGGCGATCTGCCGGGAATTGCTGTCGGAAATTGAAAGCTCTGCCAACATTGAAATCATGACCAATACAACCGCCACCGGCCTGTTCACCGACGGCTGGGTGGCGGCGGTCAGGGGCAACCGGCTTTACAAGATCCGCGCTGGTGCCGTCGTCGTCGCCGCCGGTGCCGTCGAACAACCGGCGGTGTTCCGCAACAACGACCGCCCCGGCATCATGCTGGCCTCGGCGGCATCCCGGCTGATGCGTCTTTACGGCGTTACGCCCGGAAGCAACGGCATCATCCTGACTGCCAACGATGATGGCTACGGCCTGGCCCTCGATTGCCTGGACGCCGGAGTAGCCGTCACCGCCATTCTCGACCTCAGGACATCGCCGCCCGACACACCCATGCGCCTGAAAGCCAAGTCGGCGCACATTACCATTCACGATGCCGCCGGTATCGCCAAGGCGTTGGGGAAATGTCGTGTCAACGGCGTCGTCATCTCCAACATCGACGAAGATGGGGCGTGGACCACCGTGGGTAAAACCCTGCCGTGTGATTTCGTCGCCATGGCCGTCGGGTATACCCCCAATGGGGCACTGATCTGGCAGGGCGGCGGCTGGTTCAACTACGATTCGGACGCCGCCTATCACATGGTTTCCAGTCTGCCGACGGGCGTTCACGCGGCGGGCATGGTCAACGGCGTGTTCGAACCGGGCCTTTGTGCCGCCGACGGCAGGCGCGCCGGCGCCAGCGCCGGGGCGGGCAACCCATCGACCGTAGAACGGCTCGACGATTCGTCCCTGGGCCGGGTCAACCATCCATACCCGGTGTTTTCTCATCCGAAGGCCAAGGACTTTGTCGATTTCGATGAAGACCTGCAAACCAAGGACCTGATCAATGGCCTGAGCCAGGGCTATCGCGATGTCCAGTTGCTGAAACGTTTTTCGACCCTGGGCATGGGGCCAAGCCAGGGCCGCCATTCCAACGTCAACGCCATTCGCCTGATCGCCCGCATCGAAGGAAAGGCCGAAGATGAGGTCGGCGCGACGACCACCCGGCCGCCCTACCGGACCGAGAAAATGGGCGTGCTGGCCGGTCGGTCGTTCGAGCCGATTCGCCGCACCGCCATGCACCACCGCCATATTGAGGCCGGCGCCCAGATGATGCCGGCCGGGGCCTGGATGCGCCCGGCCTATTACGGCCCGAAAGAAAATGCCAAGGCGCTGATCGCCGAAGAAGTCATGGGCTGCCGGGGCAACCTGGGCCTGATCGACGTTTCGACCCTGGGCGGCCTCGATGTGCGCGGACCCGACGCCGCCGAGCTGGTCAACCGCATGTACACCTGGGCCTATGCCAATCAGGACGTCGGTCGCGGCCGCTATCTGCTGATGACGGAGGAAGCCGGTGTCGTCATCGATGACGGCGTCGCCTGCCGTTTCGCCGACGACCACTTTTACCTGACGGCGACGACCAGCGGCGTCGATGGCGTCTATCGCCAGATGCTGCTGTGGAATGCCCAGTGGCGCCTGAATGTGGACATCACCAACGTCACCGGGGCCTATGCCGGCGTCAATATCGCCGGACCCAATGCCCGCAAGGCGCTGGCCAAGGTCTGCGACGACGTCGACATCAGCGCCGACGGGTTCCCCTATATGGGGGTCCGACAGGGTACCGTCGCCGGCATCCCCGCCCGCCTGCTGCGCGTCGGCTTCGTCGGCGAGCTGGGCTATGAAATCCATGTCCCCGCCCATCATGGCGAGGCCCTGTGGGATGCCCTGATGCAAGCCGGGGCGGAATTTTCGATTCGCCCCTTCGGGGTCGAGGCACAGCGCGTCATGCGCCTTGAAAAGGGCCATATCATCATCGGCCAGGACACCGACGGCCTGACCACGCCCTTTGAGGCCGACATGGGCTGGGCGGTGGCCAAGAAAAAGCCCTTCTACATCGGCAAACGATCGGTCGATATCCAGAACGCCAGCCCAGCCCATCGCCGGTTGATCGGCTTCAGGCTGACCGACAAATCGGCGCCGTGCCCGGAGGAATGCCATCTGGTCATGGACGGCGAGACCATTACCGGGCGAGTCACATCGGCGGTGCGCTCGCCGAGCCTGGATGAAGTCGTCGGCCTGGCCTACGTTCCCGTTGCCATCGCCGAAGCGGGCGGCACCTTTACCATCAAGCTTGGCGACGGGCAGAGGGTCGAAGCACAAGTTTCACCGATTCCTTTCTACGATCCCGACAACAAGCGCCAGGAGCTTTGATCATGACCCTAGCCCCCGACAGCCAAACCCGGCGCAGCTTCATCTACAGGAAACTACTGGAGGCCAATGCCAGCTTCGCCGAAGTTAACGGCGGCGCCGTGGCCATGTCCCTGGCCGGTGAAAGTCCTGACCGCGCCGCCTCCCTGGGGCTGTGCGACATTTCCGTTTTCCCGCGCACCGGATTCAAGGGCGCCGATGCGCTGGCCTGGATGGCGGGCCGGGGCGTTACCCTGGAGCCGCGACCGAATACCACATTCCAGCAACCGGGCGGCGGCCTTGCTGCGGTGCTGGCCCCCGGCGAAGCGGTGCTGCTGGCGCCCCTTTCCGGCGACGGGGCACAAATCGATACCCTGGATGGGGCCTGGAGCCTGGACATTGCCGACCGCGCCTACCGGGTGCCCCGGGCCAACACCAATTTTGAATTCATCATCAGCGGCAACCATGCGGCAAAAATGTTTGCCAAAATCTGCGGCGTCGATTTAAGGGGGCAATCCTTCGCCAACCTGGCCATTGCCCAGACATCCATTGCGCGCACCAACAGCATCGTTATTCGCAATGATCTTGGCACCACCCCGGCTTTCAGAATGCTCGGTGACAGCGCCTCGGCCGAATACATGTGGGAGTGCCTGCTGGACGCCATGGACGAATTCGGCGGCGCCCCGGTCGGCCTTGATGCGGTCCGCAATCTGGCGGCTTAAATCCAAAAAAAAATGAAAAAACAAAGCCATTTTCTTTAATGAAATCAAGGGCCGCATTTTTGTCTTGCCCTGCCCAAACCGGTTTCTCCTTTTCCCTGACCAAAATAGAAATATGATAATATTCCTTTTTTAGGTGTATGTCAAGGTAGCAATCCACGTCCTGCCACCTGCACATTAGAATATAAATAAGTTTGACAGCTTTCCGGTTGTGCGGGATTCTTTGTTTGTCTCGTGGAATCCCCACCGGGCAGGGGATGTAAAATTTTTGTTTTGCCTTTTCAGGGTGGCATTTCAAGCAACGTGACCCAACAGGCTGGCAATGCCGTCGGTCTGAAAATTTATGTGTGTGAGTGGACACACGAAAACCTGTTTTGATCGAACAGGATGGGGTTTTTCAGAAATGTAGGCCGGCAATAGAGTCATGAAGCAATTTTCCGTTCAAACCATTGACGACCGGTTCAGGCATTCCGAGCGGATATCCCATATCTGCAACTGGGAATCCGATCTGGAATTTAATTTCTGGTATTATGCGTCTTCCAATACGGAGAATCTTCTTGGCATCCCGGTCGACCAGTTGCTTGGGGAATTTCCAATTTATCTGAATTATATTCATCCCGATGACCGTGACCGGGTGACCGGGGTCTACGATTCCGTTACCGTCTCGCAGCAAAAATACGAAGTCGAGTACCGGTTCCAGCGGCCCGATGGCCGGACCATCATTTTGCACGAATATGGCGAGCCGATCCTCAATAGCGCTGGTACGGTCCTTGGTTTTCGGGGCACATCTCAGGATATTACCCAGCTTCGCCATGCCCAGGAAGAAGCCCAGCGAAACCTGGAGCGATTCAACTTAGCCGAAAAAATTGCCGCCATGTCCCATTGGGAAACCGACGCCGATTTTCTGCAGCAGACATACGTTTCCGACAACACGGAATCCCTTTATGGCGTTTCCACGGAAGACATGTGTGGCCCCTTTTCTACTTTCACCAGTGCCATCCACCCGGATGACCAGGGCCGGGTGTTGGCATTGTACGATTCCGTGCGCGCCGAGCCTCGGCCCTACCACCATGAATTTCGCTACTACCCGGCCAATGGGCCGATGATTTACGTCAGCGAATCGGGGACCCCCATATGGGACGATGATGACGTGGTGATCGGCTACCGGGGAACGACCCAGGATATTTCCGACTTGACGCTGGCGACCCTTAAGCTGGAAAAAAGTGACGCCTACGCCAAGGTCATCATCGAGACGGCCATCGACGGCATCATCACCATTAACGACAAGGGTTTGGTGGAAACGGTCAATTCAGCTGCGGTTAAAATGTTTGGCTACGGCGCCGATGAGATCATTGGCAGCAACATCAATTTGTTGATGCCGCCCCAGGATGCCGAACGCCATGACGGCTACATCGCCAATTACCTGCGCACCGGGGAAGCCAAGATCATCGGCCTTGGCAGAGATGTGGTGGGCCAGCGAAAGAACGGCGAAGAATTCCCCATGCATTTATCGATCAGCCAAGTACTGTTTGGCGACAAGCGGTTGTTTGCCGGCATTGTCCGCGACATTAGCGAACGCATTACCCGGGAACAGGAATTGAGTGAGGCTTTGATTCAGGCCACGGAATCCAGCCGCGCCAAGTCCGAATTCCTGTCATCCATGAGCCATGAATTGCGGACGCCGTTAAATGCCATCATCGGGTTTTCTTCCGCCATTACGGCGGAATTATTCGGCCCCATCGGCAACATCAAGTACACGGAATACACCGCCGACATCAACGCATCGGGCAGCCACCTGCTAAAATTAATTAACGATATTCTGGATGTTTCAGCCATTGAGTCCGGCCTGCAGAAAACCAACGAAGAAAAGATCGATGTTTACCTGACGACCGAATCCATCCTGCGCCTGGTCCAGCCCCGTGCCGATGATGGCAGAATCACCCTGTCCAGCAAGATCGATGAAAATTTCCCGTGCCTGTTCGCCGATGAGCGGCGGTTCAAGCAGATATTGCTGAACCTGCTTTCCAATGCGGTCAAATTCACCCCCGAAGGGGGCGCTGTAGATCTTTCGGGCGAACAGGAAGAGGACGGCGCCATCACGCTGCGGATCAGCGACACCGGTATCGGCATGGACAGCAAAGAAATCGCCAAGGCCATGCTGATGTTCGGACAGGTCGACAGTGGCCTGAACAGGAAGCACGAAGGCACCGGCCTGGGCCTGCCCCTGACCAAAGGGCTGATCGAGATGCATGGCGGACACCTGGAAATTGACAGCACACCCGGCAAAGGAACCACTGCCATTGTCCGTTTTCCGACCACACGCACCTGTTGATCCCTGAAAACAATCGCTCGCCCCGCCTGCCCCTTTCCATCCATTTCCTTGACAGAAAGCCCCCCGCCGCCTTGACTGTATCCATGGACATTGCCCCGCCCGCCCTTGACGTCGAAGATATTCACAAAAGCTTTGGTTCCGCCGAGGTCCTGAAAGGCGTTTCCATGACGGCCCAGAAGGGCGATGTAATTTCCATGCTGGGCTCGTCCGGGTCAGGCAAAAGCACCTTTCTGCGCTGTATCAACCTGCTGGAAATTCCCAACGCCGGAACCGTCTCGGTCAATGGCGAAACCATCGCCATGAGCACCGGCAAGGATGGCCTGCCCGTCCCCGCCGACATGAAACAGGTGGCCCGCATCCGCACACGCTTAGGGATGGTGTTCCAGAATTTTAATCTGTGGTCCCATATGACGGTTCTGGAAAACGTTATCGAGGCGCCGGTGCATGTGCTGGGCGTGCCCAGGCCTGAGGCCATTGAACGGGCCGATGCCATTTTGCACAAGGTCGGCATGTACCAGCACCGCGACTATTACCCGTCCCATACGTCCGGCGGCCAGCAGCAGCGCACCGCCATCGCACGGGCCCTGGCCATGGAGCCGGACGTCATGCTGTTCGATGAGCCGACATCATCCCTGGACCCGGAACTGGTCGGCGAGGTGCTGAAGGTTATCCAGGGCTTGGCCGAAGAAGGGGCGACCATGATCGTCGTCACCCACGAAGTCGGCTTCGCCCGCGAACTGTCGTCGATGACGGTTTTCCTGCATGAGGGCCGCATCGAGGAACAGGGGCCGCCGAAAGAAATTTTCAACAACCCCAAATCCGAACGCTTCCGTCAGTTCCTGTCGAGCAACCTTTAATCCAGACGCTTTATTCTAAACGCCGGTTTCCGGATGCAACCGGCTGCCATCGGTAAACCGCGAAAAACGGAACGGCGTGGGATCGACGCAGGTCGGCGCGCCGCTAACAATTTCAGCCGCCAGTTTTCCAGCGCCCGGGCCGATGCCGAAACCATGACCGCTGAACCCGGAGGCGATAAACAGGCCGGGAGTCGAATCGATGGGCGAAATGGCCGGTACCGCGTCCGGGGTGGCGTCGATATACCCGGCCCAGCTTTCAACCACGTTCACATTGGAAAATTCCGGATAGGCCTCGCGCAGGGCGGCCATGGCTTGGTCAAGGAAACCCTTAGCCGGGGCAGGATCGAGGACCCGCAACCGCTCGAACGGGCTTTGCCGATCCAGGGACCACCTGCCGGGCATCATCAACTCGTTCCAGAACTGCCGCCCAAACCTGAGCCGTATGGACTCGCCCTCCATTCTCAGGGCCGGCAGGAAGGTCCGGAACAAACGGAAGCTGTCGGGAACGATGTCGGCAATCGACATGCTGCCGTTGGCCACCGTATAGCCGCCATCATCGCGGCGGCGCAGGGCGAACTCTGGCGTCCATAACCCGCCGTCGGTGATCATCGGGGCTGGCCCCGTCCGCAACACGGAATTCAGGACCTTGAGTTGCGGGAAGCCGATGTCGGCGTTGCCCAGGAACAGCCGCGACCAGGCTCCGCCGGCCAGTAAAACCGCGTTGGTGCGGATGGACCCAGCCTCGGTTACCGCCGCCGAGATCCGGCCCGCCTGGGTTTCAAAACCGCGCACCGCACACCCGGTGTGCACCGTTGCGCCCTTTGCCATGGCTGCCGTGGCAAGGGCCGGGGCGGCCTTTGCCGGTTCGGCCCGCCCGTCGCTCGGCGTCAGCAGGCCGCCGAGCCAGGAATCCCCATGGGCGGACACCATATTTTTTGCCTCGTCCCGTGTAATAAGGCGCGTATCCAGGCCGTGCTCCTTGGCCAGGGAAAGCCAGGCCTCATATTTGGCCATTTCTTCCGGTTTTTTCGTCAGATAGGCTATGCCTGTTGCGCGGAACCCCACATCGGCACCCATTTCGGCTTCCATTCGGCGCCAGATGGCGAGGCTTTCCTTGATCAGGGGAACTTCCCGGGAATCGCGTCCCTGCTGTCGGCAGAAGCCCCAATTGCGGCTCGACTGCTCGGCCCCGATGCGCCCCTTTTCGCACAGCGCCACCGATATTCCGGCCTTGGCCAGAAACCAGGCCGCAGCACAGCCGATAATGCCGCCGCCGACGATGACCACATCGGCGCTTTTGGGCAGGGCCGGGCTGGGAACGACGTTATCCACATGGGGGGACAATGGCAGTATCTCCTTATCTGGGTTAAACACCTTTAAAATAGATGCTTAAATGCGTGACTCTTCAGTTTACGTTGCCGTAAACTTTCGCCAACGATAACCAAAAAACCACAGGGAGGATATTAATATGAATAAGCTTATTTCTGCTGTCGTCGGACTTGCCTTCGCCAGTGTTGCCTTTGGTAACGCCGAAGCGGGCATGAAGGTGCGTATGGGTACCGAGGGTGCCTACCCGCCATTCAACAGCGTCGATGAATCGGGCAAGCTGGTCGGCTTCGATGTGGATATCGGCAACGCCATCTGCGACGCCGCCGGCTTCGAATGCACCTGGGTCATTCAGGACTGGGACGGTATTATCCCCGGCCTGCTGGCCAAGAAGTTCGACACCATCATCGCGTCCATGTCGATCACCGAAGAACGCAAGGAGAAGGTCGATTTTACCGACATGTATTATTCGACCCCGGCCAAGTTCTTCGCCAAGAAGGGCGCCGGCATCACCATTTCCAAGGCCGGCCTGACCGGCAAGACCATCGGCGTGCAACGAGCCACCATTCATGAAAACTTCGCCCGCGATAATTATGGTGACGTTGCCACCATCAAATCCTATGCGACCCAGGACGAGGTCTATCTGGATATGGACTCTGGCCGTCTTGACACCGGCATCGCCGATTCGGTTGCCGTCGACGAAGGCTTCATTCAGACCGATGCCGGCAAGGGCTTCGAGCTAATCGGCCCGGGTTTCAACGATCCCAAGTGGTTCGGCGACGGCGCTGGCATCGCCGTTCGCAAGGGCGAAGGCGAGCTGCGCAACGCGATTAACGAGGCGCTGAAGAAGATTCTTGCCGACGGCACCTACAAGAAGATCAACGCCAAATACTTCTCCTTCGACGTTTACGGCAAATAAAAGACAGTCCGTAAAGACATGAACAAAACCGGCCACGCCCGCAAAACCTTTGCGGGCGTGGTTGTGTTTGGGGATGGGGGTAAAAGCTAGCGTGTTCGACCTGAAGGGATATGGCTGGATGCTGTGGGACGGCCTGCAACTGACGCTGACCGTCGGCGTTATGGCGCTTGGCGTCGCCTTCGTCATGGGTATGCTGGGGGCCTGGGGCAAGTTGTCGAAATCGCCCTTGGCCCGGGGTGCCGCCGCCACCTACACCACGGTTATCCGCGGCGTTCCGGAATTGCTGCTGATCTTGATCATCTATTACGGCACCCCGACCCTGATCCAGGACAC
This sequence comes from Rhodospirillaceae bacterium, assembly GCA_013204045.1. GTDB lineage: Bacteria > Pseudomonadota > Alphaproteobacteria > Rhodospirillales > JABHCV01 > JABMOQ01. The sequence continues at coordinate 31,867 of JABMOQ010000077.1, forward strand.
CCTGGAATCATTCGGCTACGACATCATCCTCGACATCAATCCGTTCGTCGCCGGGGTTATCACCATCGGTTTCATCTACGGAGCCTTCACCACCGAAGTTATGCGCGGCGCCATTCTGGCGGTGCCCCACGGCCAGCTCGAGGCCGCCCATGCCATTGGCATGTCCCGCGCCATGGTCGTACGCCGGGTGCTGCTGCCCCAGGTCTGGCGCTTCGCCCTGCCCGGCCTTGGCAACGTGTGGATGGTTTTAATCAAGGCGACGGCCCTGATCTCGGTCATCCAGTTGCCGGAACTGTTGCGTAATACGGACATCGGGGCGCGCGCCACCAAGCTGCCGTTTACGTTCTTTTTTGCCGCAGCGCTGATTTACCTGGGCATCACCATCGTTTCCATGCTCGCCCAGCAACGGGCCGAAATCTGGGCCAACCGTGGCATCCGGAGGACCTGAGGCGATGGACGTTCAGATCATCATCGACAGCCTGCCGGCTTTGCTAAAAGGAATGGGCCTGACCCTGCAACTCACGGGCCTGAGCCTGGTCATCGGGCTGGCCTCGGCGATACCGCTGGCGCTCATGCGGGTATCGAAGAACCCACTGCTGTGGATGCCCGCCTATGGCTATATTTTATTCTTTCGCGGCACCCCGTTGCTGGTGCAGTTGTTCCTGATCTATTACGGATCGGGTCAGTTCCACGACGAACTTGAGGCGGCCGGCCTGTGGGTGTTTTTCCGCGAGGCCTATTTCTGCGCCGTCCTTAGCCTGGCCCTGAATACGGCCGGGTATACGGCGGAAATTTTGCGCGGCGCCATTCGCGGCGTGCCCCACGGCGAGGTCGAGGCGGCCCTGGCGTGCGGGATGCGGGGCTCCCTTCTTTACCGGCGCATCATCCTGCCGAAAGCCTTCCGGCTCGCCTTGCAGGCCTATTCCAACGAGGTGGTGTTCCTGTTCCAGGCGACGTCGCTGGTGTCCATCATCACCCTGATGGACCTGACCGGCATTGCCCGGGTGATCGCGGCGCGCACCTTCGATATTTATGAACTCTACATCACCGCCGGGGCCATTTATTTATGCGTGACCTACGGCATTCTTTACGTGTTCAAAATAGTCGAGCACCGCTGGTCAGGCCATCTTCGGGCCCATGACGATGACGCCGTCAACGAAGCGACGATTATCGCCGGCATGCATTAATTTTCGAGCAGCTTTCCGGCCTTGCGGTGGGCCAGCGGCTCTGCCCCTGCGACCTTGGCGATGGGGGCTCCCGGACGCACCAGCTTTTCAACCGCCATTGAAAACAGCAAGCCACTGGCGTGGCTGATGACCGGCGTGCGGGCTGCCCCTGGGTCCTCGGCCATCAGGTCGATCAGCTCGGCGATGGTCTCGCCGGCCTTGATCTGCTCGCCGATGGTCTTTTTGTAAGCCACCAGCCCGGCCGCCGGTGCATTGATGACATCGGTGCCTTCCAGCGGCGTCGGCTGGCCGAGGGCCGGCGGCAGCGGCCCCGGATCGCCGGCAATGACGCCGCGCCGTTGCAGAAACCGAAACAGGGCGGCGGCATCGGCCTGGCCATGATGGTCATAGACATCGGCCCGGCCGCGCAGCTCGACGGTGGTCGCGAAGCAGGCGTCGGGAAACGGGGCATCCTCGCCTAAGGCTTCGCGCAGCCGCCACCAGGCCCCGGCATTGGTCTCGTCGAAAGGATTGCCGCCCGGCTCGGTCTCGAGCAGGATCACCGGGGCGCCCAGATCCGCGGCCAGTTCGGCGGCCAGATCCCGGTGCCGGGCCGATGCATAAAGATGCAGCAGGGCCTCGTTATCGCAGTGCAGGTCGAACACCATATCGGCATCGATGGACAGCCCGAGCAGGACTTTGCGCAAGCCATCGAATTCGCAAGTCACCTCAAATTCCGCCACGGCGTCGCGCAAGGCGGCGCGGATCATCGCCACGTTGGCGGCGGCGTCCGCCCCCAGTTTGCCTTTCAGCTTTCCGGCGACGGCGTCGGTGAAATCGGGCCAGCCACGGTTGAAATTGCCGCCGCCGGAAAATTCATAGCGTCCCACATGATAGCCGTTCAGCTGCTGGCCGAGGCCGATCGGGTTGGCGACCGGCACAACGACAATCTCGCCGATAATATGTCCCGCTTTTTCCGCCTTATCGAGCAACCCAACCAGATGGTTGGCGGCCATCAGGCCGGGGTATTCGTCGGAATGCAGGGCCGCCTGAAAATAGGCCTTGGCCCCGGCGCCGGCGGTTCCGTAGCGGTGAACTTTCAAAAAGCGGGTCGTGCCGGGGCTCGGCTGGACCAATTCGATGGTTTCTATGGTTTTGCTCATGGGGACCCAGATTAAGAACAAATGCCGTTTTTGGAAATGGTTAATTCCATGAACCGAACATGAACACCCGATTCAGGATCGTTTCAGGAGGGTTCTGGCATATTCAGATCAACAATAGGCACGCTGGTCGAAAGGAGCCCTGAAATGTACTCGGTAGATGTTATTTATCTGACTTCATATGCCGTCATACTGACCATGACGGCGCTGACAATTTATTTCGCCCGCCGGGCCCGTAGCCGCGCCTAGCCCTCTGCGGCCCGCCTGAAAATTGACCCAGGTCAATTCTCAGCCAATACCCCTGTGCCTGTAAGGCTATTTGATCTTAATCAATACGGCTTTCTCCTCCTTGTGCGATGGTTCCGTCTGTACAGGAGGGAACGGTCATGAAATGGCCCAAGCGCTCCTTTTCCCAACGTTTTTTTATGAGGTACTGGAGATGCAAAATCTAACAAGACGGCAAGTATTGAAAAGTAGCGGTGCCGTGGTGGCTGCCCCGATCATGGCCCAGACAGGCATTCAACTGGCCGATGCCGCAACCCCCGACATCAGCAAACTGAAACGCGTCAAGCAGACAATGGTTGTGCCGCCAGCCGCGCCCAAACACGACCGGGTAGCCAAAGGCGACCCGGTCATCGTCGAAGTCCGCCTGGTCGTCGAGGAAAAAGAGATCACCATCGACGGTGACGGCACCAAGATGCACGCCATGACCTTTAACGGCTCGGTTCCAGGCCCGATGATTATTTGTCATCAGGACGACTATGTGGAGCTGACCCTGGTCAACCCGGAAAGCAACACCCTGGAGCACAATATTGACCTTCACGCCTCGACAGGATCATTGGGCGGTGGCGGATTGACCCATGTTCTGCCGGGTGAAGAGGCGGTGCTACGCTTCAAGGCGACGAAAGCCGGTGTGTTCTGTTACCATTGCGCCCCCGGCGGCGCCATGATCCCGCTGCACGTTGTTTCGGGCATGGCCGGCACCATCATGGTGCTGCCGCGCAAGGGCCTGAGCGACAAGAACGGCAAACAGATCAAGTACGATAAAGTCTGGCATATCGGCGAGTTTGACTACTACATCCCGAAAGACAAGGACGGCAAATTCAAGAACTTTGAAAGCCTCGCCGATTCCATGTCCGAAACCCTTGAGGTCATGCGGGGCTTTGTTCCCAGCCATGTGGTCATCGGCGGCGCCGCCTTCGCCTATACCGGCGATAACGCGCTGAAAGCAAAAGTCGGGGAAACGGTCCTGATCGTCCATATGCAGCCCAACAACCCGAGCCAGCCCCACCTGATCGGTGGTCATGGCGATTATGTCTGGGCCGATGGTTCTTTCCAGGATGATCCGAAAACTGGGCTTGAAACCTATTGGGTCGCCGGTGGTTCGGCCGGTGCCATGGTCTATACCTTCATGCAGCCGGGACTTTACGTCTATCTCAACCACAACCTGATCAAGGCCATTCTGGGGGGCGCTGCCGCCCACGTTAAGGTCGAAGGGACGTGGGACGACAACCTGATGAAACAGGTCAAGAAGCCTGGTCCTATTTCTTAAGGGTCAAAGACTGCTAAAGCATATCGAGCCATCACCCCCCGGCCGCGGCTTAAAAGCCCTGACCGGGGGGTGTTTCGAGGAGACACCCCCATGGCAATGAAAGTGAAATTACACCGCCTTATATTGGCGGCGCTTGTCAGCTTGGCCCTGAGCGCGCCGGCGGCAGCGGAACTGGCCGAGTCCGGCGTCGGCTCGGGCGGCACCATTGGTGGGCCCATAGAGGGGGAAATCGGTGGCCCCTTCACCCTTGTCGATCACCACGGAAACACCGTTACCGACGCCGATTTCCGGGGTCATTTCATGTTTATTTATTTCGGCTACACCTACTGCCCCGACGTTTGCCCGACGTCGGCGGTCATGATGGCGCAAACCATGGATCAGCTGGATAAGGAAGGGGAAAATGTAATCCCCATTATCATCACCATCGACCCGGAGCGCGATACCCCCGAGATCATGAAGGGATACGTTGCCCATTTCCATCCCCGCATTGTCGGGCTGTCAGGCACCCTGGCCCAGGTCGAAGTGGCGGCGAAAGCCTACAAAGTCTATGCCGAGAAGGTGTTTGAACAAGGATGGGGCGTTGATGACTATTTCATCTATCATTCAGATGTTATTTACTTCATGGGGCCCGACGGAAAGTATCTTGACCACTTCCGCAGCGGCTCGACGCCCAAGGTCATGGCCGCGCGTATGCGGGTGCATATGACGGCAGCCCACCAATAGGTTTGGAGCCCCACCATGGCACTGCTTGAATGGAAAGACAGCTACAGGACCGGGATCGGGTCTATCGACTACGAACACGAAAATCTGATTTCCGCCATCAACGCCCTGTATGGCGAGGCCGAAGGCAGTGCCGATGACCAGAAATTATCCCGCGCCATCGGCGAAATCCATGCCCTGATCGAGGCCCATTTTGCGCTGGAGGAAAAAATCATGCGGGACCAAAAATACCCCGCCTATACAGAGCACAAGCGCGACCACGACCGATTGCTCGATGAAATTCTGGATATCATGGATGTCGTCGAGACCGATAAGGGCGCGGCCGCCAGCCTCGGCGACAACCTGCACACCTGGTTCGGGACTCACTTCTCGACCCTTGACCGGGATTTGCACAAGCTTATGTAAGCTACTCGGCGCCCCCGGTGAAGGTGATCCGGGCACTGGCATTGCTGAAGCCGATAACCAGAATTTCTGCCGCCTTCAAATCGACGCTTCTTTCCTCGGTATAGTCGTACTCGGCCCGGGTTTCACCGCCCCGGTCCCTTAACCGGACGACAACCCGGTGACGGCCGGCGGATACCTGGAACTTTTCGTAGAAGCTGGAATGGCCATCCCTGGCCTGTCCTGCGGGCACGGAGGCCCCGTGAAATACTTGGACTCCATCGATGCTCAGGTCGACCACCAGCGGCCAGCGTTCGCGGGAACAGTCCATGGGCGCCCGCATGTTGGGCGCCAGTTTTTGCAGTTCTGCCCAGGTCCGCTTGTGGCATTCCTCCTTGCGCTGGGGCGGGTGGGTGAAGCTCAGCCTGACGGCCGCCATATCAGAGGGGTGCGCCTGATAGGCAGGAGAATTTGAGAAGTAGGCGATGCCGACGGCAAAGACGACATAGGTTGCCGCCTGACCCAGCCACTGCAAGGGCGCATGGCGGTAACCCGATTTGTCGAGCCCGGCCTTCGACATCTTGTTCTGGTGATCTTCGGCCTGGCGCTTTTCTTCCTCCTTTCGGAGTTCAATATTGGCCCGGGTTTCCGGCGACGGATTGATGATTTCCTTGAGCCCCAGATGATATAGGACGAGCAAAAATATCGGCCCGAACACGGCCAGCGGAATTATGTACAAAATCGGAAAATTGGGGCTAAGGCCAAGAAACGCGTTCATTGCGGTCATGTCCCTGCCTCCGACCCCGGAAGGGCTTTTATCTGGTCCCTGAAACGCTCGATTTCAGCCTTCAAGGCCCTCTGTTCGACACGCGAAGCCCAGAACACGCCAAGACGGCGGCGGTCGACCCGGGCACGTAAATATGGGTCACGGACGCCGGCGATGCGCTCTTCGATCCAGCGGTTACCAAGGCGGGCGAAACAGTCGCATTCCTGGCAGCCGGTGATCAGCACCCCGGCAACGCCGCCGCGGCTCATGGCAAAGTCGATAAACGACGGCGGCAACATACCGATACACGGCAAGCTGAGTCCGGCAACGCCGGTGCCGGTGATCGACTTGATGTCGACCCCGTGATCGCAGCCGACCACCAGAACGCCATCCGGCCCAACCTTCTCGGCCAGCTTGATGGCTTTTCCGCGCATCGCCTTGAACCCGAAATCCGGCATATCGATGCCGGTAACCAGTTCCTCGTCATTACGGAACGGCGTCGATACCGGGCACGAGCCGACACAGATTCCGCAGCTTGTACAATGGGAGGCATCGACCACGGCCTCGCGCTCGAAGGGCAGGCCATCGCTGCGCGGCTCCATGCTGATCGCCCCGAACGGACAATCGGCATAACATCTGGAACAGCCGTTGCATTTTTCAAGATGGACCTCGGCCGGTTTGGGCCGCTTTAGCGGTGGCAGCCACGGCATGGCAGCGACGATGATCGAAAGGCCGACGCCCAGTATCCACAATGGCCCCGCCCCCCATACGTCGAACACCGGATAGAGCATCATGTAGAACCAGTCGAGATTAAGCTCCGTCGGCATGACCGCCAGATCGGCCGGCGCGTGGCTGGTCGCCGGCCAGGCAATCGCCAGCACCACAAACATGGCCAGCGAGCCCAGCGCCAGTCCGCGCGGCGGATTGAGTTTTGGCTGACTGACCCGCATCACATGGATCCACATGACGAACAGCAAAAACAGCGGCCCGAAGATGTGCATGAACACCAGCAACGTGAAGAAGCGGTCGGTCAGACTTTCCGGGGTCACGAAGTTGCTGGCCACCGGCTCGCCGAAAATACCCAGCCAGTCGATCCATTCCATGGAACCGATGGCCACGTATTGGGCCAACATGTCCCACACCAGCCAGTAACCGCTGATGCCGGAAATAAACAGCAGCCAGATGATCGGAACCCCGGTAAACCAGGTGAACCAGCGCACATCCCGGTAACGGTCCATGATGAACTCGCGGCTTAAATGCAGGGCCATGGTGACGACCATGGCATCGGATGCATAACGGTGCAGGCTGCGGATGATGCCGTTCAGGTGCCATGGGCTGTGGGTCATGGCCTCAACCGATTGATAGGCACTGCCGACGGTGGTGTCGAACAGGATATAGACGTAGATCCCCGTGGCGGCGACGATCCAGAAATAAAAGAACGACAGCGTTCCCATCTGCCTGAGCGGATTCCAGGCGGACCCGAACGGTCGGTCGAATGCCGATTCTATATGCAAAAGCCCATTCTGAAGTTTATGCCGCACGGAGAGTTGCAAGTGGATGCTCCCAAGAAAAACCGATGATGACACCTTAATGGCGGCACCTGCGCCGGTCCACCTTGACGGGGATTAAGGGTTGTTAAGTCGTCGGATGACGGGTCTGCTGTTTAACGACCCGGCGCCGTCGGCGGAAGATGCGCCACCACTCGCGAACAACGAAAACCCCCATACTGCCGACGACTAGGGTGCCGACAATCAGCTGGATGAAGATCGAATAGTCGAACCGGTAACGGTCGGCGGCAGGATCATAGATGGTGCAGAACAGACGCACTTTCTTGATCAGGTCGCCGATGCTGGCGAACGGCGCCGAGGTGCCGAATACCAGTTCCTTCAACGGCTCGACCAGCAGCGGGGTTTCGAAGGTCTGCCCGTAAATCTGCCGGTACACGGTGCCCTTGGCGTCGACAACCGTAACCTGGGACAGGTGGTCAAAACCCTTGGGCGAACGATAAAAAATGAACCCCAGGTTGTCGGAAAAGGCCAGCGTCGTCGCCAAATCGCCGCTCAGGAATTTCCATCCGGAAACGTCGATGTCGTTCTGGCTGGCGAAATAGCGCAAGCGATCGGGGTTATCGGAACCGGCATCGAAGCCCATGGAAATGACGTTGAAGCTGTCGGCCCCCAGGGCATCACGGGCGACCGAGACCGCATCGGCCAGGGTCTGGGTGATTACCGGGCAACTGTCCTGGCAACTGGTATATATGTAACTGATGACCAGCGGCTTACCCAGAAAGTCCGTCATGTGGACCGTTTCGCCCTGGCTGTCGGTGAAGGTAAAATCGCCGACATGTCGCCCGACCGCTGCCTGGCTGAATTCCAGTGCCTGTTCGGGGGTGTAGTCGGATTTCTCGGTTTTGGCCGCCACATCCGTAACAGACGCCAGCGCCACAACCCAAACGGCGATAAAAATGGAAAGACGGTTAATCATTTAAAAAATATATCAGCCTGAGAAAAAAATGGGCGGGCGGCCCGAAAGCCACCCGCCCTTGGTTTTACCGTTAGCTGAGTCCCCACACGCCAGACAGATACTTCCAGTTCACGAAGTAATACAGAATGAACGCGGTCAGGAAGATCAACGCCAGCACGAAGGTTCCGGGAACCTCCATGGTACCGGCACTGCCGTAAGAAGTGGCGGCACCCGTAACCGAGGGAGCAGCCGGAGCTTCGGCGGCAGCTGCCGGTGCAGGCACCTTGGCCTTACCCCACAGAATCGTGCCGACCATGTTGAGGATGAAGATCGCAGCACCAATGCTGCCGATCACCGCAGCGACACCGTTCAACCCCATCATCAGGTTGGCGGCGGCCGGGAAGTCATAGCCCAGCGTCGCGTCGGCAAAGGTCATGTCCCAATGACGACGCGGCACGCCGAGGGTTCCGGCCCCCATCATGAACGTCGAAACCAGCCCCATGCCGAGGCCGAACAGATACGGCTGCCATTTGGCCAGGCCCGGGAACACCAGTTCCTTTTGCCACAACGTCGGCACCAGCCAGTAGGACATGGCCATGAAGGCGAGTGTCGTTCCGACCACCACCGTGCCATGGAAATGACCCGGCACGTACAGGGTGTTGTGGATGATGATGTTGAGCTGTTCGGTGCCCATCATGACGCCGGTAATGCCGCCCAGGAACCCGAACAGGATCAACGACAGGAACATCCCCGAAAATACCGGGTTGCCCCATGGCGCTTTCCTGAGCCACTCGAACAGGCCCTTGTTGAAGCCCTTCTTGCGTTGCGCCGCTTCGATGGCACCCGGAACCGTCAGGCCATGGATCATGGAAGCCAACACCGCCAGATACAGCGCATAGGAGGTGTTGAAGATTTTCCATTCCGAGCTAATGCCCGGATCGACCAGAAGGTGGTGGGCACTGGCCAGTTGCAGGAACAGGATATACAGCAGGAATGCCCCGCGACTGACCTTTTCACTGAGCGGTTTGGCCCCGAACAGGATAGCGGCGATGGCGTACCAGATGGATATCTGGGCAACCACATTGATCTGCTGCGATGAGTGACCAAAGCCCCACCAGATGACCCTGTACATCAGGGTGTCAATATTGGCCAGAAGGTCAAGCGACCACAGCCATGTGGGCACCAGAATCACGGCCCCCGAAAGGATCGTGAACACGGCGATAATGGTCGCCGTCATGGCCCCGAAAACGACCAAAGGAAGCGAGCCTTCGTAAGTTCTTTCCTTTTTGGCGGTGATAATGGTGGCAAAGAACACCAGGCACGCCAGCAACGCGCCGACGGCAAACAGGATGATGCCCAGATAGAATTCCTGGGCCGCCATCATCGGCGGATAGGATGTGAACATCACCGATGATTCGCCGCTTAATACGGCAACATTGGTAATGGCTGCACCGCCCAGCATCAGTATGTAGCCCAGCCAGGCCACCTTGGGCAGTACCATGCGGGCGTTAAGAAGCACGCACGCACAGAAATAGATCAACGCCACTTCGAAGAAGACAATCCACACGATCAGCACGTCCAGTCCGTGCGCGGTTAGCGCCAGATAGAACAGATCGGCGGGAAGCAGGTGAACGGCGGGCCAGCGGGTCAATGCGACCATAAGGCCAAACAGGCCGCCAACCAGCAAGAAGACAACGGCGGTCACCGCGTTCCACTTGATCAGTTTGTCGGCGGCAAGATCGATTTTAAAGCCCGTATCCGGGCATGTTCTGAACTCTGCCATGATCGCCTCCTATTTATCCGTTACGTAGATCTTGCCAACCATGGTGTGGTGGCCGATCCCGCAGAATTCATTACAAATCACGCCGAACTCGCCGGAGCTTGTTGGCTTGACGGTGAAAATCATCTCATAGTTCGGATGAACCTGGATGTTTATGTTTTCCGGCAATAAGGACCAACCGTGCATCCAGTCCATAGACGACAGATGGAAGCGGTAGGACTGGCCTTTTTGCAGTTCGACGATCGGCCACCATTCCCAGGTCCGGCCCAGCATGTAGACATCGCCGCCAGCGGGTGGGCGGACAACCGGAATGCCGGTGTCACCTTCCTCGCGGATGGTGTACTTCTCGGCCCAGGCTTCGACTTTTTCGCCATAGACTTCCGGATTGACCTTGTAGGCTTCGTTCGACAGGTTCTGTTCGCCGGAGATGTGCCAGTAAGGCATCATAAAAAACATCACCAAGGCCCAGACAAAGGCGATGGTGACCCACATAACTTCGGTTTTTTCGATGGGCTGGTTCCACCAGACCCGCTCAGTGGGCGGAAAAATAGACATAATTCAGGTCCCCTCTTTTATTTTGTGGTTCTAAGGAGCCAGCGGGATGGAGATAATTTCCATCACCCCCCAAAGCGTGTAAAAAATTGCCGGGCTCGCGACCCCGATAATGAGCAGTAAAATCGGACTATCGAGTAATTGCTGCATTAACGGAATGGATCCGTCCCCTCTTGATTCGTCTGACATAGCGCGCCTCCTCCTAAAGCCAGTCATGCCGCCAGCAAGGCGGCTTTCCGGAATTTGACTGGTCGTATTCGGCCATATCGGCGAACGGTGCGCCTTGACATCAATCAAGTGAGCCCACTTCTCAGCCCTGCCCACTTCCCAGCCCTTCAATTGTGCGCTATGACGGCGGGGATGAATGATAAACCCCAGAATTCAGGCGATTTGGCGCTGGCCCTCATGTCCCCCGTGGGAGTTATCCTGGCCGGTGGACAGGCCCGGCGCATGGGCGGCGGCGATAAATGCCTGATGGAATTGGATCATCGGCCCTTGCTGGCCCATGTAATCGACCGTATATCGCCCCAGGTTTCGACCCTGATAATCAATGCCAACGGCGATTCGGCGCGATTCGGTGATTTTGGCTGCCCCGTGGCGGCCGACGTCATCGACGGCTTTGCCGGCCCCCTGGCCGGGGTGCTGACCGGCCTTGAGTGGATGGCCGTCCACCGGCCTGATAGCCCCTGGTTGCTGTCGGTTCCCGGCGATACGCCGTTTCTGCCCGCCGATCTGGTGACAAAAATGGCCGATGCCTTGAAAAGCGCCGGCGCCGACCTTGCCTGCGCGCGCTCGGGCGGCCGGGCCCATCCGGTCGTCGGCCTGTGGCCGGTCAGCCTGAAAGAAGACCTGCGCCACGCCATGACCAGCGAAGACATACGCAAGATTGATCGCTGGACGGCACGCCACAAGATTGTCGAAGTTGATTTCGACATCGGCGCCGGCGATCCGTTCTTCAACGTCAACAAACCGGAAGATTTCGGGGCCGCCGAGGCAATTTTAAAAGCCCACGAGTGATCAGTCGTTGCCGCCGCCGGGGGGTCAGGCGGGAAAGGCGGAATGGAAAACGGTGAACAGGCCGATGCCGACCGAAAATGCCCCCAGAATGCCGGTCAGGGTGCCATAGGCCCAGGTCATGGAGGTGGCGGCAAACTTCAGCGGCACGACGATGACGGCGGTCAGCATCCCCATGCCGATGATCGAGCCGGCCCCGAACAATCCGATATAGGCGAGCCCGCCGGTCACGGAATCGACCGTGTGGGCGGTCAGCAGGACCAGCGCCGAAGAACCGGCCATGCCGTGCATCATGCCGACCAGCAGGGCGCGCCGGGGCAACCGGGCCGGGTGTTGGTGTTGGTGCTTTGAGACTTCATGCGCCCCGTCGCCGCTATGGGAATGGGCATGCAGGTGGACGGCGTTATTATCATGACGGTGGGTGTGAAAATGGATGCGCTGGCGGATCAGGCGGACAATAACATCGCCGCCGAGGCCGATCAGCATGACGCCGACGGCGGCTTCCAGGAACCGGGCGAGGCCGTCCGACAGGGCCGCATTCAGGAACAAAACCGCCGAGCCAAAGGCGAACAGGGTCAGGGTATGGCCAACCCCCCACATCATGCCCATGGGCAATGCCTGACGCAGTGTTTTGGCCCGTGTGGTCAGCACCGCGACGGCGGCCACGTGGTCCGTTTCCAGCGCGTGGCGCATACCAATCAGGAAGCCGAGGAACAGGATGCCAGTCACGAAGGGGTTCCCTTGGAGAGGATGAAAGAAGACGCTGTCGATAGCATGGATGAAACCCTTCTCCAAGCGGCCAAACCCGGAACATTTGTCCTTTGCCGTAGTTTTCGCTAGGTTGCCCGCCGTCCTTCAACTTTATGACCGGAATGACCCCCATGAGGGTTGATGATTTCGACTTTGACCTGCCGACCGGGCTGATTGCCCAGCGCCCCGCCGTGCCCCGGGATTCGGCCCGGTTGCTGTCGGTCAGCCATATGGGCGATCATACCGCCGCCGATCTTCCCGGCCTGTTGCAACCGGGCGATATTCTGGTTTTCAACGACAGCCGCGTCATTCCGGCGCGTCTGGCCGGAACAAAAGAAGGCACGGAAACAAAAATCCAGGTCACCCTGCACAAGCGCATCGCCAACGACACCTGGGCGGTGTTCGCCAAGCCCGCGAAAAAGCTGCAGGTCGATGACCGGGTTTATTTTGCCCGTGGCTTTACCGCCACCGCCCTGGCCAAGGGGCTGGGCGGCGAGGTCACCCTGAAATTCAGTGTGGCCGGGCCGGATCTTCTGGCCGCCCTGGAAATGCACGGGGCCATGCCGCTGCCGCCCTATATCAAGCGCGACACGCTAGCCGACGCCCGCGACAAATCCGATTACCAGACCCTGTTTGCTGCCTGTGATGGCGCCGTCGCCGCGCCCACCGCCGGGCTTCATTTCACGCCGGACCTGTTAAAGGCCCTGGATGCCCATGGCGTCAAGCACACCAAGGTAACCCTGCATGTGGGCGCCGGAACGTTCCTGCCGGTCAAGGCCGATGACACCGACGATCATGTCATGCACGCCGAATGGGGCGAGATCACCGATGACGCCGCCGACGCCATCAACGCCGCCCACGATCTTGGCCACCGGGTTGTTGCCGTCGGTACCACCTCATTGCGGTTGCTGGAATCGGCGGCCGATGAAGGCGGACGCGTGCGGCCATTTGCCGCCGAGACCGCCATTTTTATTACCCCCGGTTATCGCTTTAAAATCGTCGATTTATTGTTGACCAATTTTCATCTGCCGCGCTCGACCCTGTTCATGCTGGTTGCCGCCTTCGCCGGGCTGGAAAAAATGAAAAAGGCCTATCAAACGGCCATCGCCCGGGGCTACCGTTTCTATTCCTATGGGGATGCCTGCCTGCTGGAAAAGGATGACGGAAGTTGAGCAAATTCGGTTTCACCCTATCGGCAACGGACGGCAAGGCGCGGCGGGGCGTGGTGACCACGGCCCACGGGGATTTTGATACCCCGGCCTTCATGCCGGTGGGCACGGCGGCGACGGTCAAGGCCATGCTGCCCGGCTCGGTCGCAGGCACCGGGGCGCAAATTATTTTGGGCAACACCTATCACCTGATGCTCAGGCCCGGGGCGGAACGCATCGAAAAACTGGGCGGGCTTCATAAATTCATGAACTGGCCGGGGCCGATCCTGACCGATTCAGGCGGCTTCCAGGTAATGAGCCTGTCCGAGCTGCGAAAAATGAATGAAAACGGCGTCACCTTCCGCTCTCACCTGGACGGGACCATGGTCGAGCTGACGCCGGAACGTTCCATGGAAATCCAGAATATGCTGGACGCCGACATCACCATGGCCTTCGACGAATGCACCCCGTTCCCGGCGACCGAGGACGAGGCGGCGACGTCCATGCGCCTGTCCATGCGCTGGGCCGAGCGTTCCCGCCAGGCCTTCAAGGAGCGCCCCGGCTATGGCCTGTTCGGCATTGTCCAGGGCGGCGTTTTTGAATCCTTGCGCGAAGAATCAGCCAAGGCGCTAACCAACACCGGATTTGACGGCTATGCCATCGGTGGCCTGGCCGTCGGCGAAGGACAGGACGAGATGTTCCGGGTTCTGGGACTGACCACGCCGATGCTGCCCGACGATCGGCCGCGCTACCTGATGGGGGTCGGCAAGCCCGACGACATCGTCGGTGCGGTGCTCCGGGGCGTCGATATGTTTGACTGCGTGCTGCCGACCCGGTCGGGACGGACGGGGCAGGCATTCACCCGGCGCGGACCCCTGAACCTTCGCAACGCCCGCCATGCGGACGACCCCCGGCCGCTGGATGAAGACTGTGCGTGCCCGGCCTGCGGCGGCCATAGCCGGGCCTATCTGCATCATCTGGTCAAATCCGGGGAAATTCTCGCCGCCATGCTGTTGACATGGCACAACCTGCACTATTATCAGGACCTGATGCGGGGCTTAAGGGCGGCCATCGGCGAAGGGCGGCTGGAGGCTTTCACCACCGGCTTCGCCGCCGCGCAAGATGCGGGCGATATAGAGGAACTGTAGGCCATGACCGACAATATATATGAAAACCTGAGCCAACTGGGCGGCGACGGCGTGGCCCCGGCCAACCCCGACGCGGCGGTGCTGGAAACCGTCCCCAACCCGCAGGCCGGCAAGGATTATCTGGTGCGCTTCACCTGTCCGGAATTTACCTCGTTGTGTCCGGTTACCGGCCAACCGGATTTTGCGCATTTTGTCATCGACTATGTGCCCGGCGGCAAGCTGGTCGAAAGCAAGTCGCTGAAGCTTTACCTGACGTCGTTTCGCAACCACGGTGCCTTCCACGAAGATTGCACCGTCGCCATCGCCACTAAAATATGTGAGGCGGCACAACCAACGTGGCTTCGCATCGGCGGCTACTGGTTCCCCCGGGGCGGCATCCCCATCGACGTTTTCTATTCAACCGGCGTTGCGCCAAAAGACATGTGGATACCCGATCAGGGCGTCGAGCCCTATCGCGGCAGAGGATAAAAATACATGACCGACTACACCCTGATTATCGGCAACAAGAATTATTCGTCCTGGTCATTGCGTCCATGGCTGGCCATGAAGGTTGGCGGCATTGCCTTCACGGAACAACTGATCCCGTTGTTCGACGATAACTGGGGCGATGACATTGCCAAGGTGTCGCCGTCTTTACGCGTGCCGGTGTTGCAGCACGGCGACCTTACAATCTGGGAAACCTTGGCGATTATGGAATACATCGCCGAGCGCCACCCGGATGCCGGGCTGTGGCCGAAAGATCAGGCGGCCCGCGCCATCGCCCACGCCGTGTCATGTGAAATGCATTCGGGCTTTACGGCCTTGCGCGGCAACATGCCCATGAATATCCGCAAATCCCTGCCCGGCAAGGGCATGGGCGACGGCGTCGCCGCCGACATCGCCCGGGTTTGCGCGATCTGGCGCGACTGCCGGGAACGTTTCGGCAATGGCGGGCCATTCCTGTTCGGAACCTTCACCAACGCCGATGCCATGTTCGCCCCCGTGGTCAGCCGCCTGACCACCTTTTGCGTCGAACTGGATGAGCCATCGCAAGCCTACGTGGACGCCGTGCAGGCGCTGCCGGCCATGGTCGAATGGTCGGAAGCGTCCCGGGCCGAAAAATGGGTGGTCGAGGAAGACGAGGTCGACTAGGAAGCGGTGGCGGTCTCGCGGCTGCGCAGCATCCACCAGACAATCAGCGCCCCGACCAGCTTGGAGGCGGTCATGGCGATGACACCGACCGGGCTTAACAATCCGATGCCGCCCAGGAATACCGCGCTGTCGATGGGGGCGCCGGCGATGCTGGAGTAGAGCACCCGCTCGGACAGCGTTTTGCCGGTGAAGCTGTAAACCGCCCAGTCAACCAGTTCGCTGATCAGGAACGCCGCCGCCGATGCCATGGCGATGAACGGGTCGGCCATCACATAGCTGATGGCGACACCGACCAGCATGGCCAGCAGGACCCGGTGGCCGATCTCGCGCTGGGCGAAATCGCGGACCACGAAAACGAAGCCGACCAGCAAGGACACCGGCGGCCACATGGTGCCGTCGGGCAGCTTGACCAGGGGCACCACCGAGAAGGCGTAGTTGACGGCAACGATCAGGGCGATATAGAGGCCGGTGTACTTAAATTTCATAAACGTGGTTTTCCGTGTGACGTTCGGGTTTCGGGCCGCTATCTATCATATATGGACGCCCCTATGGAACTGAAAAAGGCAATCCGGGAGAAAGCGCTGGCCGAGGGCTTTTCCGCCGTCGGCTTCACCGACGCCGGCATGGATCATGGGGCCAAGGCCGGCCTGGATGCCTATCTGGCCGCCGGGTTGCACGGGGATATGGGCTGGATGGCCGAAAAGGTCGACCGCCGGGGCGATCCGCAGGTTTTGTGGCCGGGGGCGCGCTCGATCATCGTGCTGGCCATGAATTACGGGCCGCCCGATGACCCATTGGCCGTCCATGACCACAAGGGGCGGGGCGCCATCAGCGTATACGCCCGTGGCCGCGATTATCACGATGTGGTCAAGAAACGGCTGAAAAAAATCGCCCGCTGGCTGGTTGAAACGCAAAGCTGTGAGGTCAAGGTTTTCGTCGACACCGCCCCGGTCATGGAAAAGCCGCTGGCCCAGCGTGCAGGCCTTGGCTGGCAAGGGAAACACACCAATATTGTTTCACGTGAAACAGGCTCGTGGCTTTTCCTCGGTGAAATATTCACCTCCCTGGAACTGCCCCCCGACCCACCGGAAACCGACCATTGCGGCGACTGTACCCGGTGCATGGACGCCTGCCCGACCGGCGCCATTACCGCGCCTTACCGGATCGACCCCCGGCGCTGCATTTCGTACCTGACCATCGAGCACCGGGGCGACATCGCCAAGGAACTCGCCGATCAAATGGGCAACCGCATTTATGGCTGCGATGACTGTCTGGCCGCTTGCCCGTTCAACAAGTTTGCGACGCCGACCCTTGAGGCCGCCCTGTTGCCGAAGCCTGAGTTGATGGCGCCGCGCCTGAAGGATTTGCAAGCCTTGAGCGAGGCGGAGTTCCGGCTGTTTTTCTCGGGCTCGCCGGTCAAACGCACGGGACACGCGCGGTTCGGGCGCAATGTCCGCATAGCGATCGCCAATAGCGGCAAAAAATCGGGCTGAATACCTCGCTAAATCAACGGCGACACGATATGCTGACGAATGGGGAAATAATGGGGAAGAACTTAGCGTCATGACTGCTCTTCTGCCCAAGGACACGGACCTGATCCAGCGTGCGCCGCTGTTGATGGACCTGCCGGAAAAGGAACTCGGGAAACTTCTCGACGACTCTCATGTGGTCAAGCATCCGCGCGGCAAGCTTTTGTTCCTGCGCGGTGAGCCGTCCGATCACATTTATCTGTTGCTTGAAGGCTGGGTAAAGGTATTCCGCGACACCCATGACGGCGAACAGACCGTCATCGGCATTTTAAAGCCCGGCGAAACCATCGCCGAAGCCGCCATATTCCTGGGCCGGGATTATCCGGCCAGTGCCGAGGCCGTCAGCGATTGCCGGCTGCTGGAAATTCCGTCTGATTCCCTGCTGTCGCTGCTGCGCGATGACAGCGAATTGGCAATCCGCATGCTCGGTACCCTGTCGCAACGTATGCGCGGGCTGGTTTTACACATTGAACAGATTCAGGCGCGCTCGACGCCGCAGCGCCTCGGGGAATTTCTGCTCGGCCTTTGCGATACCGGCGATGCCGGCGACACATCGGCAATCATCGAGCTGCCTTACGACAAGTCCCTGGTCGCCGCCCGCCTGGGCATGAAGCCGGAAAGCCTGTCACGGGCGCTGGTCAAGCTGCGCGATTTCGGCGTCACCACCAGCGGCCATCAGGTCACCCTGGACGACATCCCCCAGCTACGGAAATTCTGCATCGCCGATCATCAGAAAGATTCCGGCTCATCTCCCTGCTAGCTATTGTCTGGGCCCGGTCAGGATCGGCCAGAACACAATTGTAAAAATGGCGAACGCCAGCATCCACAGGATGCCACCGGCGGCGATCATCAGCCCCGGGCCTGACGGCCCGATCAAGGCTTCACCAACGGTTGCCAGTACCCGCAGAATGGCCCCCAGCGAGGCCATGGCGTAGGACACGACGATGGGCGCGGACGCGATGACCTGGCGCCCCGTATGGCCGAGGGCGGCGCGGGTCATCATGGCCAGTATCATGGTGCCCATGGCGCCTGCCGTCAGGGCATGAATGGCGGCACTTTCACCCACCGGCCCGCCGAGCGCCGCCAGACCCATCAGCGCGAAACCGATGACCAGCCATATATGGCCCAGATGCAGCACCCACAGGATCGGCTGGTGTCTTGTGTGAAGCGTCTGCCAGTGGCGCATTCGAAAGGCCAGCAGGGCGGCGGCGGTAAGCGCCGTGGCCCCGATTATAAAATTCGGGGACTCTAAGGTAATCCCGGCGATGGTCGCCGTCAGCACCCCGATAACAACCAGTTTTTCGACCGTCGGGTGGCTCGCCACCGGAGCCGTGTTGCCGGCCGCCTTCAGGGCGTTGGCGGTGAAATTGGGAATCACCCGTCCGCCAATCAGGGTGATCAGCAGGGCAAAGCCATAAACGCCTATGCGCAGTCCCGTCGCCGCCGTATTTTCAGCAAGGCCCGCCGCTTCCAGATGCATCAACAGGTTGCCGGCGAACAGGATTGCCAGCAGACCTAAAAAAACATAGTTGCGCCCGGCGCCGGTACTGGCGATGCGTCGTCCGGCGACAATGGCGACGGCCGGAATCAGGGCGAGATCCAGGGCCGCGACAAAAAACCCACCGAGCGGCCACCCGACCCACATGACGGCGCGCCCGGCCAGCCACAAGGCCGCAAGTCCGGCCAGCACCGGCCCCTGCACCGGCGGTGTGCCCGTCCAGTTGGGAACCGCCGTCAGCAGGAACCCGGTGGCCGCGGCGACGCCGAAACCGAAAATCATTTCGTGGCCGTGCCAGAGCATCGGGGCCAACGGGCCGGGAAGGTCCATGACGCCGCCATATGTCAGCAGCCAAACGATAACCGGGATGACCCCGTAAATCCCGGCGAACAGGAAGAATGGCCTGAAGCCGATGCTCAGGAACGCCGCTGGATGAGTGTCTGATTTTTCCGCCGCCAACATCTGGTTGCTACGCCTCCGGAATACTTTTTATTGCATCCAAGGCTTAAGGGGTGGCGCCCGAACCGGCCTTGATGATGGTCAATCAGGTGCTTTCCTTGACGCAGGCGGGTGTCCTGTGTTGACTCCTTCTGTGGCTGTATTTTGAAGGATGCAATATGAAATTTCGGCGATTGCTTTTTATCTTTTCAATCATCCTTTTCGGCTGCGCTTCCCTTGCGGCCAGCGCCGAGGAGACCCCCCAACTTGTGCCCGGCCAGGTGTTTCGCGATTGCGAAACCTGCCCGGAGCTGGCCGTCATTCCGGCCGGGACTTTCATCATGGGCAGCACCTGGCGCCATAAAAATGAAAAGCCCGCCCACCAAGTCACCATCGCCAAGCCCTTCGCCATGGGCGTCTATGAAGTGACCTTCGACGAATGGCAGACCTGTTTCGACGGCGGCGGCTGCGAGATCATGCCTGACGATCACAAATGGGGCAAAGGCCGCAGGCCGGTTATGAACATTACGTGGTTTGAGACCAAGCAGTTCCTGAAATGGCTGAGCGAAATAACCGGGCACACGTACCGCCTGCCGACGGACGCCGAGTGGGAATATGCGGCCCGTGGCGGGACCACCACCAATTACTGGTGGGGTGACGAGATTGGCGAGAACCTGGGCAACTGCCGTGATTGCAAAAGCCAGTGGAGCAAGAAAGGCTCGGCCCCCGTCGGCTCCTTCGCCCCTAACCCATACGGCCTGTACGATGTGCATGGCAACGAATGGGAATGGATCGAAGATTGCTGGAACCCGACCCACGTTGGCGCACCGGGCGATGGCTCTGCCCGCCTTGACGGCGATTGCAAGAGCCGCGTTATGCGTTCCGGATCGTGGTATTATTTTTCCAAGAACCTGCGCTCGGCGTGGCGTTGGAAAAACGACGCCCGGGTTAAAAGCTACGGCATCGGTTTTCGGGTGCTGCGCGAAATTCCCTGACCGCTAGAGCTAGGCCTCAATATTTA
>JABMOQ010000078.1 GCA_013204045.1 Rhodospirillaceae bacterium
CGCGCGGCGGCAACCAATTGCTTTAACGCGTTCATGTCGATGGCGCCGGGGACAAGATGATTGCCGATAACGAATGACGGCGTGCCGGTGATATTCAACTGCTGCGCCATCTGCATATTTTTCTCGACTTCAGCCGCGACTGCCGGGCCTTCCATGGCTTGCTTCAATTCGGCAAGGTCGATTCCCACATTGGCAGCCATGGCGAAGATTTTCGGCTCGCTCAACTGGCCCTTGGAAGTCATCATCGCCGAATGGAAAGCCATGTATTTGGTTGGTGCCATCTGCCAAACTGCCAGGGCGGCACGGGAGGCGACCACGGATACGGGGCCGAGGATCGGAAATTCCTTGAACACATAGCGAATGTCCGTGTCTTCTTTTAGCAGCGTCATGATGGTCGGGAAAACCCGCTTGCAGTAGCCGCACTGGTAATCGAAAAATTCGACGATGGTCACGTCGCCATCCGGATTGCCGGTGGTTGGCGATGCCGGATTATTATGCAGGTCACCGGCAAGCCTGGCCAGATTGGCGCTGGCCATCTCGGCCTTGGTATTTTCTTCATTGGCCCGAAACTTGTCCAGGGCCCGCAGCAGCAATTCCGGATTGTTGTCGATGTATTGCTCGACAATCCTTTCGACGGCTTTTTGCTGTTCGGCGCTGAGCGCATCTTCTGCGGCCCGGGCGGTGCCCATGGCGCTGCCCAGGATTGCGATCAGGGCGATGACGAGGCTAAGGGTCTGTCGGAGGGTCATAGGGGGGCGCTTTCTGTTTTTCGATCAAGGGGGCCTTCATAAATCATGTGGGCGGCCACGGGAAGGCACATTTTCGTGATAAATACGTCCATATTGTGGCGCCTAGCGGGTCAGGATGATACCGGAGACATAGACCGGCGCCGGCTCACGGCCGGCGGCGGCGGCAATGCCGATAAACACCACCTGAACCCGGGAGGCATCTTCGCCGGGCCAGGTGCGGGCGTAAATATCAGCCAGGTCAACGGTTTCAAGCCACCATGAGCCGGCGTTTTCCCGCCCCCCCCGGACCGTGAAGCGGGGCGCCGTTCTCGTGCTTCCCGAAACCCCGGGCGACAGGGAGCCTCTTTGCAGGGCCGATTCGCCCCAGGTCAATGAAACCGCCCGGTCATGTTCCGGCAATCGGGAGCCCAGCATGGAGAACGATTGCGCCTTCCAGCCGCCTTTGCTGTCAGGGTCGCCGACGCCTGCAAACCCGATAACCAGCCGGACCGGATGAAAGCCGGTCGCCGCCGGTGGCTCGATGTTCCATGACCAGCTCAGGTAGGGGGTCGCCAGCATCATGGCCCGGGTTCGCCGGACGACAATAAATTCCCCTTCGCCATTGATGACCTTTATGGCAGGCACCCCGTCCTTGTTGACCACGGTAAGCTGGGCGTCGCCTAAATCGCCATCGCTTTCGATGACCCAGTCACCGGGCAGGTCGACCGCCGAAAACCCGGGGAACGGCCCAAGTACGTTGAGCAGCCCTTCCGGTGCGACGGTGGCCTGCTTGACGGCACAGCCGGAAAGCAGGACTAGGGAAAGGCAAAGCGCGCCAAGCCGTGTTGCCAGTGTTCGAGGCGCGGTGGCCATTATTTGGACTTCGCGGTTTCAACAGCTTTCAGGATATCCTGTGCCTGCAGCCATTCCCGGGTTCCTGTCGGGAACATTTTTTCGGCCCGGCCGGCATGAAAACTCGCATCAGGGAGTCTTCCGTTGATCAGGGCTTCTTCCGCCAGGGCCAGCGAACTTTCGCCCATCTTTTCCTGTCGCCCGTAGGCGATGGCCAATTGATGCCATGTATATCCGTCGGTGCGATCCTGGCGGACGGCGGCATTCAGGTTAACAATGGCGGCTTCGAGCAGCACTGGGTCTTCCAACTCGATCTGTACCCGGGCCAGGTCGCGGCGGATCAGGTACGAGCCGGGATCCAGAAGAACGGCTCTTTCGTAATAGGGCAGGGATTCCTTAATCTGGCCGTTTTCTCTCAGCATCTGGCCTTTTAGTTCCTGAAAATAAGGGTCTTGCGGATGTTCGGCGATCAAGCCATCGATGAGCGGGATGGCTTTTTCCAAATCGGAGTGGCGATAATGGGCGATGGCGCGGGCATAACGAGATTCAAGGCTGTTGTCGTCATTCTTGTAGCGTTTGAAGGTGTAGGAAGGCGGCTCGATAAAGGCTTGCAGCTTGCTTCGCATGCGCTTGTGCATTTCCACGAACCGGGGTGATGGCGGCGTGTCGGAATAAATTGAACGCTTGATATGAGCCTCGACCGCATCGACGCGATCGCGGGTCAACGGGTGCGAGCGGAAGTAGGGGTCCTGGCGGCTGGTACTGAGTAATTCCTGATCGCCGAGAACGTCGAAAAATTCTTTCATGCCCCTGGCCGACTGGCCGGTGCTATCCAGGATACGCATGGCTGCCTGATCGGCGGCCCCTTCCTGGGTGCGGCTGTATTGCAGGAATGCCCGCTGGCCGACCTGTTGTCCGCCACCGATAACCGCCGCTCCCACATCGGCCCGGCCGGCGACAATGGCGGCGCCGCCCAGAATGATACTGAGAATGCTTTGCGCCGAACTGTTCGCCATAGCGTCACGGATTTGCGACAGATGGCCGCCCGCAATATGTCCGGTTTCATGTGCAATAACGCCGATCACTTGTCCGGGGGTTTCGCTTTTCATCAGCAAACCGGTATTCAAAAACAGTTTTTGCCCCCCGGCGACGAAGGCGTTTAAGGTGTTGTCATTGACAAGGTAAATATTAATGGCCGAAGGTTCCAGGCCTGCCGCTAGGAATAGTGGCGCAGCATACTGGCGGATGGTATCTTCAATCTCGGCGTCGCGAATAAATGAAAGTTTTCTGGCCTCGCTGGTCGTCGGGGCAAAAATGAGCACAAACAAGACGAGCGTTACCGGAAATATTCCGCCAAACGGTCTAACAATGGTTTTCATTAGGGACTTTAAATCAATCATGCAGGCAAAAGGTAGTAATGCGCGCCGCTCCCGTCAATTCTCGCGATTCAGCAGCCTTGCCTTATTGGCTGTTTTGGCGCTGCCAGCCTGTGACAGCCTGCAGAAGATAGGCGACGATTTTGTCGATCTGGGGCGTGGCTTGGCAAGGCAGAACGATGCCCAAGGGGAAGGGGGCTTCAAAGGCGCCGTAGCCGTGGATGAGCCCCGGGCGGCCCTTGCCGGCAGCGATATCCTTGCCGCCGGTGGCAATGCCTTCGATGCGGCGGCGGCCATTTATTTCACCCTTGCCGTAACCCTGCCATCGAAAGCCAGCCTGGGCGGGGGGGGTGTCTGCATTACCCACGATGCGGCCAGCACCGAGACCAAGGTGCTGGAGTTTCTGGGCAAACAGTCATTCCTTGCCGGAACGACAGCCCGGCGGCCGAGCGCCGTCCCCGGTAACGTTCGCGGATTTTACGCCCTTCATTCCAGATATGGCCGCCTGCCGTGGCCGCAATTGATTGCCCCGGCAGAGGGATTGGCGCGTTTCGGGGGTAAGGTATCCCGGGCCTTGTCCCATGACCTGGCCACGATCGGCGATGCCCTGCTCGCCGACCCCAACGGACGGCGCATTTTCTCGAATCCATCCGGCGCCATGCTCACCGAGGGTGATGCCTTTAAACAGGTACAACTGGCCGAAATTCTGGGGTCGATCAGGGAAAATGGCGCGGATGCCATTTATTCAGGGGCCGGTGCCGAAAGCCTCGCCGCTTCCTATCAGGCCTCCGGGGGGGCTCTTAATGCGGGGGACTTGAGGGATTTTCTCGCCGTCTGGCGTAACGCCATAGAAGTCCCGCTTGGCGACATATCGGTTCATTTCACAGCCCCGCCGGCCGCCGCCGGTGCCGTCGCCGCCGAGATGTGGGCGATGATGACAAGCACCCGCCGCTATCAGGATGCGCCCGAGGGGACGCGGCCCCACCTTTTTGCCGAAGCTGCCTTGCGCGCCTATGCCGACCGTACCCGTTGGCTGCAAAGTGACGGGAGCAGTTCAGTCGAGCCCTTTGACCTGGTCGCCGCGTCGCGTATCGCGGCGCTGATGGCCGACTACAACCCCGATGCCCATGTCCCGGCAGCATCCCTCAATCCGCCCCCACTGGTGCCGCCGGAAGACCCGGCGGCGGCGACATTTGTCGTCGTCGATAGCGACGGGGCCGCCGTCGCCTGTGCGCTGACCACAAATGGTCTTTTCGGCAATGGCGGCATTGCTGGCGACTCCGGCGTGCTGATGGCGTCGATCCCCGGCCAGGGCGGGCGCGGGCCCCTGCCTTTGGGCCCGATGCTGGCCGTTGACCACTATACCAATGATATCTTTTTTGCCGGCGCCGCAGCGGGCGGGGTAACGGCGCCAACGGCATTGATGTCCGTGGCGCTTGGCAATCTTTTGGATATCGGTGATCTGGAAGATGTGATGGCACAAAAAAGAATCCACCTGAGCGGTGATCCGGACTTGCTTTATTACGAGCAGGGTTACGATGAAGCCGCCGTCAAAGCCCTTATCGCCCGGGGCCACAGGGTGGCTGCGACCCCCACATTGGGGTTGGTCAACGCCATCGGATGCACCCAGGGGCTTCCCTACGACCCAGCCAGCTGTCAGGCCGCCAGTGACCCGCGCGGCTTCGGGCTGGCGCTGAAGCGCGAATAACAGGACGGTGGCCATGGGCGGCTGAATATGGCTGTCAGGTACAGCCAACAATCAAACTTCATACCTTTTTGATGCCTGCTTACAGCAGGTTTTCAGACATTTAAAGGGCAACAGGTTTTGGTCGGCTTATAGCCAGGGGAAGTCCCCAAGTTAGGCGCGGTTCAATTCATTGTCGTCCGTATGCTCAAACACCTTGCCGTATATGTCGACAAGCGTCATTTGCGTATATGTCATCTTTCCATTGCCGACGATAACTTTTTGACGAAATTCCAAGGATGATGCTTTTTTTGTCATAAAGGGTGACTGAATAATTCCCCATTCGGGATCATCAAGTTTTGATGTCAACTCCATAACAACACGCCCGTCGTCATCAGTTTCGCCCGAGTACGTGCCACCAGCAACTACGCTTACGGCTCGGGGGATAACAAAAGAGTGCATAATCGTTTTGTTGTCCGCGTCCCAAATCCAATATCCTGTTTGGTCGTGAAAGACATTGTCGTTGGTTTTTCGTTTCACAATTTGGCGATAATAGACAGCAGCGAGTTTTTGTTCTTCGGCGTTACTAAAATCGCCAATGTCTTCATAGGTTATCGTTTCGTAATAGGGATTGTTCTCATCCCCATCAGGTTCGGGAGCGATGTCTATGCCTTGATCGCCCCTCCAAGTGCCTATGAGCTGCAGAATAGGCCCATAATCAACATCGGGGTAATTTGCCATGTTTGGTTCCTGTCTTCCGCCTGAGATTGGGAAACTTTACAGAATGCGTAATACGAGAATGACTTACACGTAGCTAGTCGTCAAATTTCCGAGTTGGGTTTTGACGCTATCACTCGACATAGATTGTCGCGATAGATATTCCCGATTTTGGTATTGTGGATGACGCTGTTGTTGGCCAATCCGGTGTTGACCACGCATCCCCCGTGCCAGAAGATATTTTGACCTCTCCACTACTACAACGCTTGCTCAATGAGATTGGATGCTGTCAATATTGCTCAGTAAAAGGGATGCTCTTCAGAGAGATCGTAGGCCATGGATAAAAATTTCAAGAAGCATACGTTTGAAGCGGGTGATTGTATCATCAGGGAGGGGGATCAAAGCCATTTTGCATACCTCATCATAAATGGAGAGGTTGAAATTAGACACGATATGCTAGGCGATAACCCGCATACCATAGCCCATTTGAGCAAGGGGGATGTTTTTGGGGAAATTTCTCTATTTGACGGGCTGCCAAATATGGCGAGTGCCGTCGCTATCAGGGACACTACAGTAAACATACTTTCAGAAAATGAATTCCATCGGCGTGTTGCAGCAATGGACCCCTTAATGCGCGGCATTCTGAAGACACAAATCAAGCGCATTCGAAAATTACTTGAAAAAATTACTGATGAAGATGATGATTTAAACTGGTCGGACTGGAAAAAAAAGTAGCCGTTTGCTGCCTCTATTTAGCAGATACACCAACGATCAATGTCTTCTTTAGCGCAGAAGAGCCGTCATATTCAGGCGGCGCCTGTCGGTATGGGCTGAAAATTTCAATGAACCATGTTTGCCCGCTTTGTGGTAAGACTGATTGTTTCCTTGTCCCCTAGGACACGAAAAAGAGGTGGTTAGCATGAAAAAACATAAAAATATATTTCGGACATACCTGTGCTTGGCTATCGTTTTATCGGTATCTATCCTCGGCGGAAGAATGGCGATCGCCGCCGATCCGCTGGTGGATGTAAGGTGGTTAACGGCAAATGCGGGCAAGCCTGAGGTTGTCATCATTGATACCCGGATTCAATCGACTTATTCAAGCAGCCATATCCCCGGTGCCGTAAGCTCGGGTTATGTGAAGAGTGGTTGGCGCATGTTTAAAAATGGCGTATTCGGCGTTTTCCCCGATGACCCCAGCAAACTGGCAATTCACATCGGCAGCCTGGGCATCGATTCCAACACCCATGTTGTGCTTGTCGCCGCAGGGAGAAGTTCAGCAGATATGGCTATAGCCGCGCGCGTATACTGGTCTTTCAAGGTTCTGGGGCATGACAAGGTTTCTATTCTCAACGGTGGCATGCAGGCTTATCAGGCAGAATTGGACGCCCAGGGAAAACCGGCAAACCCCTTGGTGGAGAGCGCAACAATTGCCGAAACTAAAGTCTTCGGGTTCGCTTTGCGCAAGGATATGTTGGTGAACGAAGAGGACGTGAAATCGGCCCAGGACAGGGGTGTCACACTCGTTGACAGCCGTACGTCCGATCAATATCTAGGAGTTAACCGCCACAAGAAGGCCAAGGCCTCGGGCACCATTCCAGGGGCAAAAAATATTCCGTACACGTGGTTAATGGTTAATGGCGGAGGACTGTTCCGAAGCAAAAATAATATGGAAGTTCTGTATTCGGCCGCCGGGGTGCCGCTTAACGGTGAACATATATACTTCGGAAACACTGGCGATTTAGCTGCTGTTGGATGGTTTGTATCTTATGAAATGTTCGGCAATAAAAAGGCCAAGATGTATGATGGTTCCGTAATTGCCTGGACCGCCAAAGACTTGCCTGTTGAGCAAAAGATAAAAATTACGGACTGATCCATGGCTTGGTTGTCGTAGCTTGAATACGCTTCGACAGTGACCGAGTTTAACGCGGTGGCCGTCAAATATTGGTCACCGATACAGCTGAGTGCTATCCATTATGCACCTTGATCCTATTCTTCCTGTATTTGTGCTGATTATACTTATCTTGACCGGCGTTGCCGCAGTTGCGCGTTGGTTTCATCAACCGTTGATTGTCGGATACCTGATCGCAGGCTTGCTGATGGGCCCGGCAGCTTTTGGGTTGATAAACGATACAGTCTTCCTTGCACGACTTGGCGCCGTTGGGGTCGTGTTGCTGATGTTCTTCGTCGGCATGGAGGTATCGCCTGGAAAACTCATTGAGAATTGGAAGGTTGCTGTACTTGGAACAATTTTTCAAGTTTCCGTCAGCGTTGGGTTGATGGTTGCGTTCGGGACTTATCAGGAATGGCCCTTGAACCGCAGTATACTCCTTGGTTTCGTTATTTCATTAAGCAGTACCGCCGTTGTCTTGAAGCTCCTCGACGACTGGAAAATAACAGATACACAAAGTGGACGCGACGCATTGGGCATTCTCATTGTCCAGGATATTGCCGTCATCCCTATGTTAATCATCATCGGGATGCTCGGGGGGGCGCAATTGGAAAGCGCCACGCTTATGAAGCAGGGTATAGGCGCGACGATCTTGCTGGGGGTGGTGGCCTGGGTGTCGTTGTCAAAAAATTTTCGGTTCCCCTTTCCTTTGCGGTTTAAGAACGACAGGGAATTTCAGGTGTTGACCGCATTGCTGATTTGTCTGGGTTTCTCCGTTATCTCTGGGCTTCTAGAGTTGTCGACGGCCCTTGGGGCCTTTATCGGCGGCATGGTCGTTCGTGCGGCACGTGACACGCAGTGGATTGATCACAGCCTGCATGGGTTTCGTGTGATTTTTATCGCTTTGTTTTTTGCCTCGGTCGGGGCCTTGCTGGATTTGCATTTTCTCACCGGGAACTGGGGGCAAATATTGTTGCTTGTCGGGATTGTAATTCTGGTCAACACCTTCGTTAACGCGGCGGCCCTCGTAAGTTTGGGGCGCGATTGGAAGAAGAGCCTTTATACCGGGGCCATACTTTCCCAAATTGGCGAATTCAGTTTCGTGCTTGCTGCGGTTGGCTTCCAAATGGGGATCGTCGGTGAGTTTGCTTACCAAATGTCTATCGCCGTCATAGTAATGAGCTTGCTCCTCAGCCCTGCGTGGATTTATAGCGTGGAATTATTTTTGAAAATATTTAAGACGAGAGCACCAGAACAGTAACCTAAACAGTAGCTGTGTAGGGTCGGCACCAAGAGGATTTATTTTTTGACCAGCAATCGCCAAGCATACCTTTCAATCAAGCCGCCTTTTGTGCCTTTCGAAATTGAACGACTTCCCCTGATTTCGCATTTAAGAAATATTGGTTTTCATAAGTATAAAAGCCGCTGGGCCAAGCGCCTTGGGAAAAAAATTGGCCGGCTTGTTTTTGACATTGCGTATTCTCACTTAAACCTTTCAGGGCAAGCAGAGGTATCTGTTCAGTTTGAAGGGCAGAAACGTAAATTTGTTTTTGATGCCAGAAAACTTCATTTTTCCCGGATTTATGACAAACAGATTTACAATTTGTGTGAGCCGGAACTGGCAATCCTCCTGGAAGTATTTTTGACCGGAGACAGGGTCTTCTATGACATTGGGTCGAACTGGGGGTATTTCTCGCTGTATGCGTCGGCACTCCCGGATTATCACGGCCCCATTCACGGGTTTGAGCCGGTTGAGGAAACGTACTCTGACTTACAGGACTGGGTTCAGCAATTAGGACGCGACAAGCGGGTTTCGTGCCATAAAATCGCCCTGTCTGACACAGATGGTGTCGCCCAAATGGGCGTGATTCACGAAGACAGCGGGTTGGCAAGCCTGGCGCGGGCTGAAGATGCAGATAGCGAGAAACAGCAAGTCCAGACCTGTCGACTGGACAGCCTGAATTTACCAAAACCGGATTTCATCAAGCTGGATGTCGAGGGATACGAGTTTGAAGTCCTTCAGGGTGGCCTTAAGACTCTGCTGGAAAACAAGCCAATGATTGTGTTTGAGAATTGGCTTTCAAGAGAAAACCCTGAACATACTTTGTTGCCAATAAGAACATTGCTCGACAACGGCTATAAATTATTCGTCCCGATGTGGTGGATTGGCGCCCCGACAAATAAAATGTTCTGGCCGGTATCGAACTATATGTTTCCTGACGGGCCGAAACAGATGGCTTATGTTCCTTTTGATCCCGACACGCGGTTCTCTCTTCGCGATCAAATCAATTTTTTTTGCTGTCATGAAGACAAGCTGTCTGAGTTGGACGGTAATTTGGGCATTTTGGCTTAATACCGAAAGGTGGCGAATGTCCGCTTAGGTGCAGGAGCGGCCTAAACAGACGGCCCAATTTTCGGCACCAGTCATTAGTATATTTCCAGATCAGTCTAAAATGATTACCATCGCCCTGAATTTGACCCATGTGCTGGATATTTCCGTGTACAACCCGCCTTTAGTGCCTGATGATTTTGAAGTTCCTGAAGTCCTGGAAACAGAGCGTTTCCGCCTGCGCCCGTTGACGATTAACGATGCGGTCAAGGATTTCGAAGCGGTAATGGAAAGTGAGGAACGTCTTCGCACCATATTTGAACCTGCCGGCGACTGGCCGTCGGGACTGACCTTAGAGCAGAACTTGATTGACCTTGGCTGGCATCAGAAAGAGTTTCAATTGCGAACCTCATTCGCGTTCACGGTCGTCGATCTGGATGAGTCCAGCGTGCTTGGTTGCGTGTACATCGATCCAACCCGAAAACCGGGATACGATGCCGAAATTACAATGTGGGTGCGACAATCGAAAGTCGACGAGGGACTTGACGAACATCTCTTCGAAACGGTGACGTCCTGGATTGAAGATTGCTGGCCGCTCGACAACCCGGGCTATCCGGGTAGATCGATTTCGTATAAGGAATGGCAGGCCTTACTTCCTCAATAACAATCCGTATGGGGTGAACTCTTTGTGGATAGACGATGTCCGCTTCGGGTCAGAAACGGCCCTATACGCTGGCCCAGAAATAGGCCTGCTTTACCCCCTATAAACGTACATCCCGATTATTGATGTTCACTAAGCGTAGAAAAACAACCATTCTAGTGGCGTTGTAGGAACAGCCGCAAACTTCTGCTGCCGAATCTTTGCCAAGGATACCCTCTTAATATTGCCGCAGCATTTATATATGATTGCTTCAGGCTGATTGTCGGAGAAGGTCTACTACATGAACAGAGCAGAAAAGCGTCGCCAACAGAAATTGGCTAAAAAGGCAGCAGGCCGTTCTCCCAACCAGCAATCTCTTGCTAATCAGCAACACCTGGGCCTCGCCATACAGCACCACAACGCAGGCCGCTTGTCTGAAGCGGAGGGTTTATACCAACAGATATTGCATACCGACCCCGATCAGCCGGACGCATTGCATCTGCTCGGTCTGATCGCCAATCAAGCGGGAAAAAAAGATACAGCCGTCGATCTTATTGCCAAGGCTCTCGCCGCTAAACCCGATTACGCTGAGGCCCACAGCAACCTCGGTAATGTTCTCAAAGACTTGGGCAAATTGGAGGCGGCGGTGGAGAGCTATCACAAGGCCATCGCCATCAATCCGGATTACGCTGAGGC